>JAZUCP010000082.1:0-3160 GCA_045639165.1 Acetatifactor sp.
ATCCGTTTCCCGAGTAGGTGGTTCGGCACAGATCAAGGCCATGAAGAAGATTGCAGCACCAATTCGTGTGGAATTGGCGCAGTATCGTGAGCTTGCGGCATTTGCACAGTTTGGTTCAGAGCTGGATGCAGATACCAAGGAAAAACTGGCTCAGGGTGAAAGAATCAAGGAAATCTTAAAGCAGCCACAGTATCAGCCAATGCCCGTGCAGTATCAGGTTATTATTATTTATGTTGCAACCAAGAAGTATCTTCTGGATATTCCGGTAGAGGCGATAACCAGATTTGAAAAGGAATTCTTTGACTTCCTGGATACTAAATACGCTCAGATTCCGAGAAGTATTGCACAGGAAAAGGTGATTTCTGAGGAAACAGAAGCCCTGCTGATCAAGGCAATTGAAGAATTTAAAGCACAGTTCACAGCATAAGATGATTCACAAGCAGGCTTGTGAAATGCAGAAAAGAGGAAATTATGGCATCAATGCGAGATATAAAACGTCGCAAGAGCAGTGTTCAGAGCACACAGCAGATCACAAAAGCCATGAAACTCGTTTCTACCGTAAAGCTTCAGAGAGCAAGGAATGTGGCGGAATCTTCAAAGGCGTATTTTGATTATATGTATGATACCGTCAGCAGTATTCTGACCCGTACAGGGGACATCAAACACAGATATCTTCAAAGCGGTGAATCCGGCAAAAAGGCTGTGATCACTATTTCCTCCAATCGAGGTCTGGCAGGAGGCTACAATTCCAATATTGTAAAGCTGATCACCGGCAGGGAAGACTGGAAGAAGGAAGATGTGATGATCTGTGCAGTTGGAACCAAGGGACGTGACAGTCTGGCAAGAGCAGGTTATACTGTGGGACAGGACTTTTCTGATATCGTGGAGGAACCCATTTATGCAGATGCAAGGGATATTGCAAATGTGCTCTTAAAAGCATACGAGGAAGGGCAGATCGGAGAGATCTATCTAGCCTACACCCGTTTTGTGAATACCGTCAGTCATGTACCCACCATGTTAAAGCTACTGCCACTGGAGGTTCCGGTGCAGGTGGAATCCTCAGCCGGTGCATCCGCCATCATGAATTTTGAGATGGACGATGAGGAAGCACTGGATTTGATCATTCCCAAATATGTGGCGAGTATGATTTACGGTGGACTGGTGGAAGCGGTTGCCAGTGAAAACGGTGCCCGTATGCAGGCAATGGATAATGCGACCAGCAATGCGGAAGAAATGATCAGTGATCTGACACTGAAATATAACAGAGCAAGACAGGGCTCTATTACCCAGGAATTGACAGAGATTATTGCCGGAGCAGAGGCGATCTCTTAAGACTGGGTAAAAAGTTTGTAACGGTGCTGCCTGGGCGGCACAGAAATGAGGTAAATTGTGAAAGAGATGAATAAAGGAAAGCTGAGCCAGATCATTGGTGCAGTTTTGGATATCCGTTTCCCAAATGGCCAGCTTCCTGAGATAAATGAAGCAATTCTGGTTCCTCGTCAGGATGGAACGGAATTGACTGTTGAAGTATCCCAGCATCTTGGTGACGATACAGTAAGATGTATCGCCATGGATACGACGGATGGTCTCATCCGTGGTATGGAAGCACTGGCAACAGGAGCTCCCATCTCCGTTCCGGTAGGAGAAAATACACTGGGACGTATTTTTAATGTTTTGGGAAAGCCTATCGATAATCAGCCGGCACCGGAAGGTGTGGATTATGAGCCGATTCACAGACAGGCACCTAAATTTGAAGAGCAATCCACAGAAACAGAATTATTGGAAACCGGTATCAAGGTTGTAGACCTTCTTTGTCCTTATCAGAAGGGTGGTAAGATCGGTCTTTTCGGCGGTGCAGGTGTAGGTAAGACTGTATTGATTCAGGAGTTGATCCGTAATATTGCTACGGAGCATGGCGGATATTCTGTATTTACCGGTGTAGGAGAGCGTACCCGTGAAGGGAATGACCTTTACCATGAAATGAAGGAATCCGGCGTTATTGACAAGACCACCATGGTGTTTGGTCAGATGAATGAGCCCCCCGGAGCGAGAATGAGAGTAGGTCTGACCGGCTTGACCATGGCAGAGTACTTCCGTGACAAGGGTGGTAAGGACGTGTTGTTGTTCATCGACAATATTTTCCGATTCACTCAGGCAGGTAGTGAGGTGTCTGCGTTGCTTGGACGTATGCCTTCTGCGGTAGGTTATCAGCCTACACTTCAGACAGAAATGGGTGCCTTACAGGAGCGAATCACTTCCACCAAGAATGGTTCCATCACTTCCGTGCAGGCAGTATATGTACCGGCGGATGACTTGACAGACCCGGCACCGGCAACTACCTTCGCGCATCTGGATGCAACCACCGTATTGTCCCGTTCCATTGTAGAGCTTGGTATCTATCCGGCGGTTGACCCTCTGGAATCCACCTCCCGTATTCTGGATCCCAGAATTGTAGGAGAAGAGCACTATGCGGTAGCACGTGGTGTGCAGGAAATACTGCAAAGATATAAAGAATTACAGGACATCATCGCAATCTTAGGTATGGATGAATTGTCTGAAACAGATAAGCTGGTAGTATCCCGTGCGAGAAAGGTACAAAGATTTCTATCCCAGCCATTCTTCGTGGCAGGTCAGTTTACCGGTCTGGAAGGTAAGTATGTACCCATCAGTGAGACCATCCGCGGCTTTAGAGAGATCCTGGAAGGTAAGCACGACAGTATTCCGGAAAGCTATTTCCTGAATGCAGGAAGCATCGATGATGTTCTTGCCAAGGTGAAATAAAGAAGGGAGCAGCTTACATGGCAAAAGATTGCTTTACTTTAAAAATTATTACCCCGGACAGAACCTTTTATGAGGGCAGTGCTGCCATGGTAGAGATGAATACCACGGAAGGGGAGATCGGTGTATATCCTAAGCACATTCCCATGACGGTGATCATTGCTCCCGGCGTACTGAACATTTATGAGGAAAATGGTACGGTGAAAAAGGCTGCATTGCATGCCGGATTTGCAGAGATTCTGCCGGAGAAGATTACGATTCTGGCAGAAATCGTAGAATGGCCGGAAGAAATTGATGTAAATCGTGCTAATGAAGCACGCAGACGTGCGGAAGAAAGAATCCGTACCAAGGCAGCAGGCGTGGATGTTGTACGGGCAGAAGC
>JAZUCP010000083.1:0-10599 GCA_045639165.1 Acetatifactor sp.
GTGTTTTATGTAGCATAATATAAGCTCCTTTCTTTTCATCTGTTCAAATTGTACCATTTGCAGTTTGAAAATTGGTGTCGATTATACATGTACAAATTAAATATGTTACTATTTTCACTTTTGGGGAATCCGCATAGTCACACAAGTCCCCTCTCCTATACTACTTTCAAACACAAGCCCATACCCATTTCCATAGTATGCCTCTATACGCTGCTGAACATTATAAATCCCATAGCCTCCCATACCATCCCCACTGGGTTCTGTCAAAACACGATTTATCTGCTCTTCTGTCATACCTGCACCATTATCTTCTATTTCAAATACAATATCTTCTCCTTCCACTCCGGCTCTGATCCAGATAATACCTTCCCCTTCCTTGGCACGCACACCATGCTCCAATGCATTCTCCACAATCGGCTGAAGCAAATGCTTTACGATGGTATGTTTTTTTACTTGTTCATCTATATCAAAATAATAACTCACATTCTGCATTTGATAAGCAAACACCTCCAGTCCTAAATATTCCCGTACCATAGCAATTTCCTCTTCTATCAATATCACCAGATGTCCTTTACTAAGCACAATTCGATAATATTTGATTAATGATTCAATCGACTTACGGATACTTTTTTCTGTCACCTGATAACAGATACTGGTTAATGTATTATATAGAAAATGGGGATTAAAACGCATTTGCAGTAATTCCAATTCCAAACGATTTTTCTCAGTCTCATACTGCTCAATCATTGCATAATGCTCCTGTGTACTTGATATGAGTTTACGAATTCTCTTTTCAATCCCTTGAAAATCACTGTCCTCAATCACGTATTTCGAAGACTCTGACAAAATAGTATCCAATTCATTATTCATCTTTTCAATAAAGTGCGTGATTCGGTTTGTCAGCAAAGTTGCCGCTAAATAACTGCATACCAATATTGTCAAAACAAACAACACCATGATCACAAAAAATACCAACACATTTTCACGAATCAAACCGCTCACATAATCATTTGGAAAAAGACAGGTTATCTGATATCCATCCAACCCTGCCACTTGATTCACATATGCATAATATCCCTGACTTTTTCCTGTTTGGTGGTAAATCTCTAAAAGCTCCTTCCCCTGATCCGTATCTGCCGAAAGCAATAGAGTCTGTGGAACACCATTCAACAACAGACAACCTCCAAGTACACTTCCTTTTGGCAGCTTCACTCTCTCCACTTCCAGCATCCGCAATACCGGTGAAGTGATCTCCACAATACAGTCAGCACCATTGGAATTAATTATTTTTGTATAAATACAAATTCTTTCACAGACTCTTCCATTGTTGTTCTTTTCCCGGTTCAATTCCCGGACTGTCAAAAACAGTTCTCCTGATTTAAGCCCCAAAATTTCTTCTAATAAGGCATCACCTTCTTCAAACTCTTGTATAAACCAATCCAGGGTGTAACAATAGCCTCCATAATTATGGTTACTTAAATAGGAATACCATCTGATTGACAGATTTGCATTGTCTGCCGTAATGGTATCAACTGTCTCCCTTAACATGCTTATAAAGTCCAGTCCTTCCGTCAGCCCCATTGTCTGTATCTTGGATAAGGACGTACGTATAGGCACACTGTTGTAAATATACATGAGCTTCTGCTCCATTTCCTGAATACCATTGTCCAACTTTTCACTGGTAACTGCCAGCATCGTTGAATACTCACTTAATGCTGCTTTTTCCCATTTTACCCTTTCGCTCCGCAAATAAAATACTCCAAATATTGACAGCGGAATAATTGCAAACAATGCAATAACACTTGATAATCGTAACCGATATGAAACTTTTTCCAATACACGCTTCACCATAACAACTTCCTCCCCCTTTTATTTTATCGCATATTAGGTATTATTAAGTCTTGAATTTGACTGACTTATTTAAAAATATTCATACATTTTTCGTTTCATCTTATCATACAGGCATTATTATGTTACAATACCACAAAACAAACTTTTTATTACAAGAGCGAGGCAATAATATGTTCAAATTGATGATAGCTGACGACAACCCTTATATTATTAAAGAACTTTCCAATATCATTGATTGGGAAGATTTTGACATGTGTGTTACCGGAACCTATTCAAATGGCAAAGCCTTACTGGATGCCGCCAAAGAAGACATGCCTGATGTTATTCTGACGGACATTTCCATGCCGGTTATGAATGGAATAGACTTAGCTGCAGCAATTCGCCAACTTTCACCTAATATCAAAATTATTCTTATTTCCAGTTACTCGGACTTCTCATATGCACAAAAAGCCATTCAAATGCAAGTATTTGAATATATATTAAAGCCTTTTGATGCCGCACAATTATACGATACTATGAACCGCACATTAAAAGAGTTGCAGGCAGAACATTACCGTCGTTACGAACAACAAAGAGCTCTCCAACAAGTTGAAACCTTCAGAACCCTTGCTCTGGAAAAATATATGTCCGAATTGCTTTACCACACTACAGATGACATACAGGTTCTTTCTGAACTTGCAACTTTAGAAATAACACTTTTTACTTCCTACAAACTTCAGCTTGCCCTTGTTACTCCCGACAATGAAGCCGGCATGTTCCGCAGCAACACCGTCAATAAAATACGCTCGATTTTATACTCTAACCAACAAAAAAATTATCAGACTGTGTTAATGCCTGTTTCAGATGGTCATTTTGCAATACTGATTATTTATAAAGGTGATTTTTCTGACATTCATAATATTCTGGCACAGTTAAGTGTTGATATAGAAACAATGACCGGACTGCATACAACCATAGGCTTCAGCCGATCTACAAAAAGTTTTTCGGACCTTCCCATGCTTTATACTCAGGCTCAGGAGGCTACAGCTCAGGCATGCTCCATGAAAATACCGCTTCTTGGATACCAAGCAATTGATGAAGCATCTTTACTGTCCAACATGCAAAGAATTACATCGTCAACTGCAAAAAAATATGTTAAACAAATGAAAGAATATATTGAATTACATTATGCTGAACAAATTACCACCCAGGATGTGAGTCAGGCTGTTTATCTCTCAGCAAACTATGCTAATCAACTTTTCACAACTGAGTACAGCTGTACCATATATGAATATGTCACCAAATGCCGCATCAAAGAAGCTAAAAGACTTCTCAAGGAAACAGACAAGCAGATTACGTTAATTGCTGAATTAGTGGGATACAACGGCAAAACCAATTTTTATATTTCCTTTAAAAGAAATGTTGGGATTACTCCTATGGAATATAGACGAAGGATGGAATAGCCTTTAGCATAAGAATCTGATATTACCATCATGTAAAAAAGCCTTGAGCACACAAGCTCAAAGCTTTTTTATTTTATTATTCCACTTCCACATAAAAAGCCATTCCACCCTTGGCAGCTATGAATAAAGATTCCCCTAAAGAATATTTCTTCCCCGAAAATAGTTCGGTTAGTTTCATGGATTTTGGCAGTTGGGGAATAAAATCCATGTCTCTTCGAGGAAAGAAAGATAAAATACGGTTATCAGCATATACCGCACACTCTGCAGGTGCATAACAATGAACACCTGCACGTTCCACAATTTCACGCAGCAATTTTACTCCCGGATCCAGTGTTGAGATTACAAAATCACTACATGTGTTCTGTACAGCTATCAGTCCATCTTTATTATAAGAAACCGGTTTACAGTTCTCAGACAACTGAATCGTATATGTGGGAAAAGGTCGCTCAGGTACATCTACAAACTCTACTTCATTTTCAGCCTCTGTTTTACCACAGTATAGGAGCTGTGCATTTTGAGGGAGATTTTTTCGCAGTCTTACAATAAAATCATTATCCAAACATAATGGTGTCAACAGTACTACAAGTTTTGCACAGGACAGATCAATACCGTCAATATCATGTGAAAGAATTATATCGACCGGTGTTCCTGTAAGCTGTAAATCTCGCAGCAGATTTTCAGTATCTTCAACCACTGACGGATGCGTACACAATATACTATTTTCATCCACAATAACCACAACCTGTGCTACACTGTGGTGTTCTTTTTTTCGTAATACCTCTGAAACCTTCAGCAATTGATTCAGCTTCCGCATAATGCCCTCGTCATCATACCAACCACCGCCTAAATCCATATACCATAGTCCTGAATTATGAGAGATATTTTTACACAACTCCCTCAGCATAACACTATAGGTTTCTTCTGCACAAGTTGCATTTCCAATGTTATCTCCTACTGTAAGGTGTGTTCGATTATCACATTCATCCATCCACAATCTGCTGTGATTAATAGATACAGCCGGTGCCAGCTCCCCACCAGGTTCCCCAGGTGCACATCGAAAATATGATTTGGGTCCTGCAAAAAAATCAATATTTCCATTTTCTAACAGGTACTTCCATCCAAGATGCCCTGCATAAGCACAACGTGTCATATGAAGGATATATCCATAAAAGGCCCCCACCGGTTTATTTCCGGTGTTCTTTTTAATAATTTCAGCAAAATGCATTAATGCATTCGTATTCATCTGCGTGGTAAACAAGTCATAGTCTATACTCCAACAATCTTCTTTTCTATCCTTATAAAAATCATTGCTAAAAACATGAACTTTTTCCCGCAAATAAGACGGCGGAATAATTTCTCTTTCACACTGTGGTCCCCACGCCTGTACCATTGCCTCTCTGGAACCATATTTCTGCAGCCCCCATTCATAGAAGCGAGCCTGATTTGTGATACCAAAATCACCAAACTTCCCACTGATTCGTCCCCATGGCATGGACTCTCCGGAAGTTCCAAATGCAATATGGTATGCCAGAATGCGTTCTCCCCAAGGAGACTCTTCCAGATGGAGCACCAAACGCCGCAAGGTCTCACCTGCATCCTCAAGCCATTTTTTAGAAGAAAAGCTCTGATTTGAAATTACTCCACCTACATTTGGACGGGTATCCTGCCAACCATTTGCATTATAATAACCCACCTCTGACTCATACCCTAAATAATCGTGTTTCAGGGTTCCCACCAAAGATCGAATCTCCTCCACACTGCGAGGACCATTTTCATAAACAGTCACTTCTGTAGGATTTTCACGACACCAGTCTATGGGTACATTCAACTTAATCCGTGGAATAAAATATTCTGTTTTTCCTGAGGAAAAAATGGTTTCCAAAACTTTATCGCATAATGAGTAATCATATTGATTGACGCCTACCCAACCACTGTGCAAAATACAGGTATGTATTTTAACTCCTGCATCTGAAAAAGCATCATGTATACGCAACTGTTCTTCAAAATTTTTGCTGAATACCAATGGTGAACCGGTTTCATCTAACATTGGAGGATCATAACAAAATCCTAATCTGGACCAGAAAACAGGATTATCGCGCAGGAATTTAAGGACTTGTATTTTATCCATCTTCAAATGTTTCCTTTCTACACCAAAACTTAAAGCTTAATTGCTTTTCCTGTGGCAATACTTTCATACACTGCATTCATAGCCTCGATGGTCCTCTTGTGCCACTTCAGGTTGATAAGAGGAGTCTTATTATTTCTGATGTTATCCACGAACTCATCAATCAAACCAATCCACTCATCAAAGTATGTATACTGAACAGTATATCTGTCATTCGGACAACCATTATGATATACATTCGGACCAAAACAATCTGCCATAACAGTGCCGTTCTCACCATTTAATGTGATGTTTACCTCCATACGCTTCGGAAATACTTCCCATCCCGGTCCCGGAACCTTCAAGCGTTCTTCCATCTTTGACCATGAAGGATCTAATGAGAATATGGTGCCGTCCTTCATACGGCCAATAACAGACAACATATCCTCCTCTTCAATATCTGGGCGAATATTGGGTGCCACTTCTGCGTAAATAGATTCGAAGTCACTGCCTGTCATATGACGAATCATATCAAAAATGTGGGGATGGTCGCAAAGGGCGCCGCCTCGAAAGCGAGAGTCACCTTCTTTGATACTCACTCTCTTGCCATAGCTCTTTTCCGGTACTCCCTGCCACGGAAAGGCCCATACAGGCGAAAGAGTAATATTGGTTGCATTAAATGACTTAATCTTGCCGATTTCACCGTTTGCAACAAGCTCTTTCATACGGGCAATTACGGGATTATAGTGCATCTCTAATTCAATCTGGCATACAAGGTTATTCTTGTCCATCAGTTCAACCATTTCATCATATTCTTCCATATCAAAGGTTGGAATCTTCATGGAAAGAACATGAATTCCTCTCTCTGCACAGAGCTTCATCTGACGCAGATGCTCACTGTTTTCACTGGCCAAAACCACCGCCTCGATTTCAGGATGTGCATCCAACATCTCCAGTTCACTGTCGTAGCAAGGAATACCCTCCACACTGTTTAAGAAGATCTCTTTTACTTCATCATTTGCAGTTGCCACTGCCACCCAATCCAGCTTCGGGTTATCCTTCAATGTCTGATAATATTTCCTGGTATGTCCATGGGTCATACTCATCATTGCAATCTTCAAAGGCTTCATAATTACAGTACCTCCCTTTCACCGTTTTCAGCAGACTTCTTTGCCATCTCTACAAGCTTACACAAATTTTCATGGATTGCTATCATCTCATCGTAATTTGCCTTCTGAGCCACTGCAAAGGCAGCTCTTACCACTGCAATCTCCTCAATAGCCAAACCATAAAGTTCAAAATCCACATCTGTGTAATTCTTGTTCTCTGCACCAAATACATAAATGGAATCCTGCTTTAACTGTGCATCCACCACTACATCACAGGCAATACCTCTCTGAGAAATAATCTCATGCTTGTCTTTTGCTATCTCACCAGCTTTTAAAGTCGCAGATATTTCAATGGTACATACCACATCATCCTCTGTGGTTGCGATAGCATTCATTACATTACCGTTCTCCATCACCATGATGGACTTGATCTTTCTTTGCAAAATGTACTGAACCAAATCTAATTCTCTGTAAAGCGCATCATAAATGTCAGAGCCTTTTTCGATGATTCTTGCCACTCTCATAACACTGATACCCACCAGTGTGCCATTATTCACGATATTCTTTAATTCTATAAATCTTCTCTCACTTCTGTGGGACAGAATAGGAAGTTCCATACCATCAATCACAACTGTCTTGCAATCCTTTAAAACAGTCTTTGTATTCACAGAATATTTCTCCAACAGAAAGTCTAATTTTTCCTGTAACCTGTTCATTCCTCTTTCCTCGCTTTCTACTATAACATCTTAATTCTCGGTCTGTACTTTTCTAAATATGCCGCATTCTTCTCATCTCCGCCTGGTGTATTGGCACTGGACCATACCGGTGGTGTGATACCGCGTTCCACACACTGTCTTACAGTCTCAATCTCCAGTAAATGTGCAATATAGAAATCAACAATATTAGATACCGGTGCAATCGGTGTATCCAGTCCCGGTACATTTACTACCGCATCGCCCACCGGATTGAAATCATCAATACAAACGTCCGCATAATCAAACAGATTCGTCTTATTTGGATGACGGATAAAATGATCCTCCGGCATTTCATTCTGCCAGTATGAACTGGACACTGCAATAATCTTCACACCATTTTTCTTGGCCTCCATCACTGCGTCAATAGTGGCCGGATTAATACCAATATTATGGAATACGATCAGTACATCATCTTTCTTTAAATCATAGTACTTCATGATGGCACTTCCATAATTGACGGTTCTCTCCAGCTCCAAGTATTTTAATGCCTGGTTGAACACAGACAGCCCGGTCTCCATAATGGGATTGATACAGGAAAGCCCACCTGCACGGAAAAACATCTCGCCCATGCAAAGGGTGGTATGACCGCCGCCTCCATATACATTAATCAGCCTGTCCTCAGCAATGGCGTCTGCCATAAGCGATGCTGCTTTTTTAATATTCTCTTCCTGGGTCTGGTTTACCAGCTCCAGATTTTCGATAATAGATTTATAATAACCGAAGTCATTCATTCTCTTGTAATCTCCTTTCGATTTCTTCCCTGTAAGGAATTGCATTAAGCACGTACTTTTTTCCCACACTGATACCGGAAGCCGTCACTGCGTATTTACAAGCTGCAGTCAATTCCATACCTTCTGCAATACACACTGCAAGTACGCCATTAAATGTATCCCCTGCTCCGGTGGTATCCACAGCCTTTGTTTGAATGGCCGGTATCCATATTTCATCATTAATTAGGCAGCCTTTTTTTCCCAGTGTAGCGATTACATTCTGAAATCGTCCCGTATCTATCGCTCGTCTCTCCTGCTCATTTGGAGTGACCATATAGACACACTCTGCCATCTCATTCGGAATTTCCCGGATTGGTGCCGGATTCAGAATTACTCTGATACCATGCTTTTCTGCAAGCTTCACAGCCATCTCATTCACTTCACAGGGCACCTCCTGCTGTAATAACAGGATATCACTGTCAGCAATCTCTTCCTCAAATGCAAGCACATCCTCCACGGCAAGTTCTGCGCCATGATACCCTGTCACCTGATTTTCACCATACTTATCTGTCAGTATAAAAGCAAAGGTAGTGCACTCGCCCTTTTTCACACAAAAGGTTCCTTTTATTCCTTCCGATTCCGCCACCTGCATACAGGCCTGCCTGTCCCTGTCATCACCAACGGCAGTTAGGAATGACACTTCTGCCCCCATCCGGGCTGCGGCTACCGCCTGATTGATGCCTTTTCCACCAACCTCCTCATAGACGTAATCTGCCACAATCGTCTCTCCTCTTTCATGAAAGTGGTCTGCATGCATGAAAACTGAATTGCCACAAATTCCGATTACTGCTATTTTTGCCATGTAACCACATCCTTTACAAATGCTTGATCCGGGGCAGGTACTCAGCGATCAGGGCTTTGTTGTACTCAGCTCCGCCTTCCACGTTGCCGCTCATATAGACCGGAACTTTCGCACCTTCTTTTGCCGCCAGTTCGGCACCCTCCAACAATATAGACTGCAGGATAAAGGAACTTGCGGCCGTAGAGACACTGCCCATTTTGACTTCGGAACCGGTTATCTCTACTACCACATCCCCATGAGGTACGCAGTTATCAATATACATATCGGAGCACTCGTAGAGCATAGGCAAATCTTTTTTGTCTGCAAAATACGAAGAAGAAACCACCGAAATATTTTTGATACCCTTTTTTGATGCAGCCTGTGCCATTTCCACCGGCACTGCATTTTTTCCGGATGTAGATATCACAATCAACATGTCCTTCTCCGTAATGCAGTAGCGCTCCAGTATGCTCTCTGCAATGCCGGACATCTTTTCCATGACACTGCTCTTTGCTGCCCCGTTATGAAGCATCAGGTCTGTGTCCAGCATGGCACTTACATTTGCCAATCCACCTGCCCGGTAAAAGCAGTCCAGCGCAATCAAATGAGAATGCCCGCAGCCAAATACATATATAATACCGTCTGCCTTTATGACATCCGCCACCATACGTGCGGCAGAGTCCATCCGCTCCGCCTGTGTATCTTTGATCTGCTCTAAAATATGTACAATCTGTTCGAAATACTTACCTATCATTCTTTTTCCAGAACCCTCTTGTAATTTTCACCAATGGCATCCCATAACTTCAGCGGATCCGGTGCCTGTACTATGGTGCCGTATCCTCCACGGTAAGTCCAGGTAGCCAGACGATCTACACCGGCATCACGATACATATCTACCACATGATCGATCTGACTGAAATCTTCCGGCTGTGCATTGTAGCCCATGAGCCAGCGTTCAGACTGCTTGCCATACTTCTTTGCCATTTTTACGGTTCTTTCGGTAATCTCTTTGAAGAAACTGTCCGGTAGAGACCAGTTAATGATGGTGGTAGAAAATACGTCAAAGTACGGACAGGCTGCAACCATATCCCAGTTATCATATCCACGAAGCTCCGTTACATAATAGGTATTCTTGGTAGCATGTACACAGCAGGTGATCTCCAAGTTTGGATTGTATTCCTTCAATGCCTTGGAACAGTCTGCCAAAGTCTTAAGCGCTTCTCTCCAGCGGAACTGTTTTACGTCATCATTCATAAATTTCGGCATTTCATAACCATAATACTCTTCAAATTTCTTCATGCATTCCGGACAACGGCAGGCCCAGTCATCTCCCGCTCCACCGGTGATAGAAGCGTATGATTTCGGATACGCATAATGAGGCTCATCCCAGAAGAAACCATCTACCTCTGTTTCACGAGCTAATTTCATACAGATATTGGTAAAATAATCTCTGAAAGAATTGGTGTTAAAGCAGGCTGCATTTAACACTTCCCCGGTGTAAGCGGATACTTGACGATGATGGATGTTATTCTGCAGGAACAAGCTGACCTGCTCTCCGCCAAAGTATTTCCCGATTCCCCATGGGTCAGCAATTACACGAAGGCCCAGATCATGCGCTGCCTTTACAATGTTATTAATGTTCGGAAACCAGAAGTCCATATCAAACTCTGTGTTTGCCAGAATGACTGTATCACATCCATGTTCCTTCATTTCCTTAAAGTCTTCAATTGCGTGTTCTACATAGTTGATGCCGTAATAACTAACGGCTGTGTGCTTAATCGCCATAA
>JAZUCP010000084.1:0-3425 GCA_045639165.1 Acetatifactor sp.
GACCTTCTTGGCACAGAATCCCAACCATGTTTACACCAAGGAAGAACTGTTTAGGGAGATCTGGGACATGGATTCCATCGGAGATATAGCTACGGTTACAGTGCATATTAAGAAGATCCGGGAAAAAATCGAAGCGGATACCGCGAAGCCACAGTATATTGAGACTATTTGGGGTGTGGGGTATCGGTTTAAGATTTAGCAAACCTAAATATCCGGGAGAGTATTAAACATGCAAACAAAAATCATTTATGAAGACGCCCACATCCTTATTGTTCACAAACCGGCGGGGCTGGCCACACAGACCTCTCATATCGGCCAACAAGATGTGGTCAGTGAGTTAAAGAACTATCTGGCAAAAAATAGTGGCGGAGCCCCAGGAAGGGGTGCTTCCGGATCGGGAACTTATTTGGGCGTGGTTCATCGTCTGGATCAGCCGGTGGAAGGTCTTTTGGTCTTTGCCAAGACCAAGGAAGCAGCTGCGAAGCTTACCAAACAGCTTTCCGCAGGCACTCTGAATAAACAATATTATGCGGTGGTTTGTGGAAAACCTGCAAAAGAATCAGGGGAGCTTGTGGATTATCTTGTAAAAGAGGGCAATACCGGAAGGATTGGCAGTGCGGACGAGAAGGATGCAAAGCAGGCTATTTTGCAGTATCAATTGGTGCGTGAGATCAATGAGGATTGTTCCCTGTTGGATATTCATATTGAAACCGGACGTTTTCATCAGATTCGGCTGCAGATGGCACACAGCGGCCATCCAATTTTAGGGGATTTAAAATACGGCAGCCAGCAATCCATCGAACTGAGCTGGAAGTACGGGGTTAAAAATGTGGCTTTATATGCCTACCATATTTCTTTACACCATCCTATAACCGGAAAGAAACAGGAGTACACCATTCAGCCTGATTTTCCGGTAAGCATTACATAATTTTTCCCCAAATCCCGCATACTATCCTCAAAGAAATCGTTGTGAAATGCAGAAAAGAGGCAGGTATGAAGGATGCAATCAAGAAAAACAAATGGATTACACTGCTCTGTATTATCGGAGTAGTGTATTTTTTTCTGGCTTTTATTGCCCCTTTGCTGACCCCCATTTTATTGGCTTTTTTATTTGTAACCATGTGTGGGCCCTTGTTAAAAAAACTCCATGTAAAATGTAAGATTCCCAGGCATGTGAGTGTAGTGATCCTACTGTTGTTGGTGGTGGTGCTGGTGGTGGCAGTGGGATGGTTGATCGCATATTGGGCCACTGCCAATGCGCCTAACTGGAGCTGGTATCTGGGGCAATGGGAAAAGGAAATGACCTTCATGCTGGAATCCGTCTGTGAGTGGATCGGCCGCACCTTTCGGGTGGATGTATCCGGGGTGGAGGAACAGGTGGCCCAGATCAGTAAGCAGCTTCTTGGCAGGATGCAGACCAACGGGGTGTCGGATCTGTTAAGCAATGGTGTGCGGTATATGCGGGGGCTGGTTTCGGGGGGCGCCTTTTTGCTGACCTTCTTTATTGGAATTATTTTGTTGGCAAAGGATTACGACGGATATATGAATTTTCTGCTGGAGCAGCAGGAGTATCATGTGTGGCTGGAGGCATTGTGTGGAACCATAAAGTATATCGGTTCTTTCCTGAAAGCACAACTAATCATAATGAGTGTAATATCGGGAGTGATTGGGCTTTCCTTATTTTTGCTAAAAATTCAAAATGGAATTCTCTGGGGGATTTTGGCGGGAGTATTTGATGTGCTGCCCTTTATCGGAACGGGTATTGTGCTGCTGCCCCTGATTATTATCCAGCTTGCAAAGGGAGAATATCTGAAGGCTGTGTTATGCGCAGCACTGTATGGTGGCTGTGTGGTGATTCGGGAGTTTTTGGAGCCGAAAATCCTGGGTAAGACTATGGGAATTTGGCCGGTGGCGGTGCTTACCTCCCTCTATGTGGGAATTCAGCTCTTTGGCCTGGCGGGTGTAATCAAAGGCCCTTTGGGATTTGTACTGATTTATCAGATTTATCGTTCCCTCATGGCTTGACTTAGTAGGCAGTTGATTTTAGAATGTAGATAGGAGGAGAAAAAGATTATGAGAGAACTTAGTACCAGAACAGCGAATTTTACGGATTCTGTGATTCGTCGTATGACCAGAATCGCTAATAAATACGGGGCAGTGAATCTATCCCAGGGATTTCCGGATTTTGATCCACCAAAGGAGATTACGGACAGGCTGGCAGAGATTGCAGGCAAGGGTCCCCACCAGTATGCATTGACCTGGGGTGCCCAGAATTTCAGAGAGGCACTGGCGAAGAAGCAGGAGCATTTCAGCGGGATGAAGGTGGATCCGGATTCTGAGATCGTGGTAACCTGCGGAAGTACGGAAGCCATGATGGCGGCCATGATGTCCGTCACCAATCCGGGAGATAAGGTGGTTATTTTCTCGCCTTTTTATGAAAACTATGGTGCGGATACCATTTTGTCAGGGGCGGAGCCTATCTATGTACCTTTGGTGCCTCCGGCATTTACCTTTGATGTGAATAAACTGGAGGATGCCTTTAAAGCAGGAGCAAAGGCGCTGGTGCTTTGCAATCCTTCCAATCCCTGCGGGAAGGTATTTACATACGAAGAGCTGCAAGTGATCGCAGAGCTGGCAATCAAATATGATGCCTATGTGATTACAGATGAAGTGTATGAACATATTATTTACGAACCCAACAAGCATGTTTACATGGCTACCCTACCGGACATGCGGGAGAGAACCATTATGTGTAATTCCCTGTCCAAGACCTATTCCATTACCGGCTGGCGTCTGGGATATGTGATTGCCAGTCCTGTGATTATCGAGCGTGTAAAGAAGGTCCATGACTTTTTGACCGTTGGTGCAGCAGCTCCTTTGATGGAAGCGGCAGTGACTGGTCTGGAATTTGAGGATGTATATTACAAGGGGCTGCAGGATCATTATACCTATATGAAGGAGCTGTTTGTAGGCGGTCTGAAGGAGCTGGGCTTTACCTTTACGGAGCCCCAGGGAGCGTATTATGTGCTTTTGGATGTTTCCGAGTATGGGGTGAAGGACGATGTGGCATTCTGTGAATGGATGGCAGAGCATGTGGGCGTGGCAGCAGTACCCGGCTCCAGCTTCTTTAAAGAGGATGTATATCATTTGGTACGCTTCCATTTTGCGAAAAAAGATGAAACATTGAAGGAGGCACTCAGCCGATTGGCCGGATTGCGTGAAAAAGCACTGGCTGCAGAAGCTGTGGCATGGAAGGAATAAATGGAGAAGAGAAATCAAACAAAGAGGAACAACAATCCAAGGAAGAAAAATAAGAAGTCAAAAAGCCTGTGGGGAACCTTGGGGACGCTGATCATAGTTGGGCTTTACATATGGCTGGAACTGACCGGTTCCACAGAGGTAACGGCAGAAAACCGGGAGCAGGT
>JAZUCP010000085.1:0-2236 GCA_045639165.1 Acetatifactor sp.
TATCAAGGTATCCGTAAAGGGTAATGACAGAATCGCTGATGTGGTGATGAAAAACAATGCTGCTATTTCTGCAAAGGTTTTGGCTGATGAAATTGTGACTAATGAAGATTTGACCGTAAGCAAGGAATGGGATATTAATGGTGAAAAGACTACCATCGGTATCGAGAAGCAATAAGGTATTTTAGGAGGAGCATATGAAAAACGCACCAAAATCAATTGATGCAAAAGCAATAAAATTTGATAAAGAATTATTTAAGGCAAATGTGAAGGATTATGTAAGAAATTTATTCCGTAAGACCCTTGAGGAGGCAAATCCTCAGCAGATATTCCAGGCAGTTTCTTACGCAATCAAGGAACAGATCGTAGATAACTGGATGGCTACCCAGGAAGCATATGAAAAAGAAGACCCTAAGATGGTATATTATATGTCCATGGAATTTTTGATGGGTCGTGCACTGGGCAACAACATGATCAACTTACAGTCATACAATGATGTAAAGGACGCTCTGGCAGAAATGAACATCGACCTGAACATGGTTGAAAATCAGGAGCCTGACGCCGCACTTGGTAACGGTGGTCTGGGAAGACTTGCTGCATGTTTCCTGGATTCCCTGGCAACTCTTGGATATCCTGCATACGGCTGTGGTATCCGTTATCGTTACGGTATGTTCAAGCAGCAGATCCGGGATGGTTTCCAGATTGAAGTGCCGGATAATTGGCTGGTTGACGGCAATCCTTTCGAGCTTCGTCGTCCGGAATATGCGAAGATTGTTAAGTTCGGCGGTTATGTAGCAGTTCGTCATGAAAACGGACGTGCTGTATTTACTCAGGAAGGTTATCAGTCTGTTAAGGCTGTTCCATTTGACTTCCCGATCGTAGGTTACGGCAATGGTATCGTAAATACCCTTCGTATCTGGGATGCAGAAGCAGTGGAATGCTTCTCACTGGATTCTTTTGATAAGGGCGATTACCAGAAGGCTGTTGAACAGGCAAACCTTGCAAGAAATATTGTAGAAGTATTATATCCAAATGATAATCACTATGCAGGTAAGGAGCTGCGTCTGAAACAGCAGTATTTCTTCATCTCTGCATCTGTACAGGAAGCAGTTGCAAAGTATATGAGAAATCATGACGATATCCGCAAGTTCCATGAAAAAGTAACATTCCAGTTAAATGATACCCATCCTACGGTAGCAGTACCGGAATTAATGCGTATTTTAATGGATGAGTATGGTCTGGAATGGGATGAAGCATGGGAAGTAACAACCAAGACCTGTGCATACACCAACCATACCATTATGTCAGAAGCTTTGGAAAAATGGCCTATCGAGCTCTTCTCCAGACTGCTTCCCCGTGTATACCAGATCGTGGAAGAGATCAACCGTCGTTTCATTCTGGATATTGAAAAGAAATATGCAGGAACAGGCGTAAATGTACAGGAAAAGATCCGTAAGATGGCTATCGTATACGATGGACAGGTAAAGATGGCTCATATGGCTATCGTTGCAGGTTACTCTGTAAACGGTGTTGCAAGACTTCATACCGAGATCTTAAAGAAGCAGGAATTAAGAGATTTCTATGAAATGTTCCCTGAACGTTTCAACAACAAGACCAATGGTATTACCCAGAGACGTTTCCTGGCACATGGTAACCCTTTGCTGGCTGATTGGGTAACTGCTCACATCGGCGATGAATGGATTACTGACCTTCCCCATATCAGCAAGTTGAAAGTATTTGCTACAGATGCAAAGGCTCAGCAGGAATTTATGAACATTAAGTATCAGAACAAGGTTCGCCTTGCAAAATACATATTGGAGCACAATGGTGTGGTTGTAGACCCTCGTTCCATCTTTGACGTACAGGTTAAGAGATTACATGAGTATAAGCGTCAGCTTTTGAACATTCTTCATGTAATGTACCTCTACAATGAGATCAAAGAACATCCGGAAATGGACTTCTACCCAAGAACCTTTATCTTCGGTGCAAAGGCGGCTGCAGGCTATCGTAACGCGAAGCTGACCATCAAGCTGATCAACTCTGTTGCAGATGTGATCAACAATGATGAATCTATCGGCGGCAAGATCAAGGTGGTATTCATTGAAAACTACAATGTAGCAATTGCAGAAGAAATTTTTGCAGCAGCAGACGTTTCTGAACAGATTTCAACCGCTTCCAAGGAAGCATCCGGAACCGGTAACATGAAGTTTATGTTAAATGGTGCACTTACACTGGGTAC
>JAZUCP010000086.1:0-8697 GCA_045639165.1 Acetatifactor sp.
AAGCTGGAAAGATTTGTAGCAGATTATGCAAGAGAACAGGGAATCAAACCTGCCGGTGCAAAAGAGAAGAAGGGTAAAAAGGTAGCGGTGATCGGTTCCGGTCCTGCAGGTCTGACTTGTGCAGGAGATCTGGCAAAGATGGGATATGATGTAACCATTTTTGAAGCATTGCATGAAGCAGGCGGCGTATTGGTTTATGGTATTCCGGAATTCCGTCTTCCCAAAAAAGCGGTTGTTGCAAAGGAAATTGAAAATGTAAAATCACTGGGTGTTAAGATTGAGACCAATGTGGTAATCGGAAAGTCCATCACTATTGACGAGCTGATCTCAGAAGAAGGTTTTGACGCTGTATTTATCGGTTCCGGTGCAGGTCTTCCGAAGTTCATGGGAATTCCAGGAGAAAATGCAAATGGTGTATTCTCCGCAAATGAGTACCTTACCAGAAGCAACCTGATGAAAGCATTTGATGCAAAGTCCCCTACACCGATTATGCTTGGTCAGAAAGTGGCTGTAGTAGGTGGTGGTAATGTTGCTATGGACGCAGCAAGAACTGCTTTACGACTTGGTGCTGAGGTACATATCGTATATAGAAGAAGTGAGGAAGAGCTTCCAGCCAGAGTAGAAGAAGTGCATCATGCAAAGGAAGAAGGTATCATTTTTGATCTCTTAACCAATCCTACCGAAATCCTGAAGGATGAAAAGGGCTGGGTACGCGGTATGAAGTGTGTGAAGATGATGCTTGGAGAACCGGATGAGTCCGGAAGAAGAAGACCTGTTGTACAGCCGGATTCTGAATTCGAAATGGAACTGGATACTGTAATCATGTCTCTTGGTACTTCACCCAATCCTTTGATCTCTTCCACAACAGAAGGGCTTGAAGTGAATAAGTGGAAATGTATCGTAGCAGATGAAGAAACCGGTAAGACCAGCAAGGAAGGTGTATATGCCGGCGGAGATGCTGTTACCGGTGCAGCAACTGTTATTCTTGCTATGGGTGCCGGAAAAGCGGCAGCAAAGGGTATTGATGAATATCTGAGCAATAAATAAGAAAGAGGAAAAAGTTTGAAAATATGGCTAATAAATATATGAACAGTGCAGACAGAGCGGAAGAAAACCGTTCTTCTGCATGGACCTTGTTAATTGTGGGCGGTGGCGGACTGCTTGTGATTTTATTGGGAGCACTGGGGATTATCCCTATTCCCATGTATGGTTTTGGCAGATTAATGAGTTTTATCGTTCTTGGTGGATTATGTATTATCTTTGTTATTATGGGTATTGTATCCTTTAAGAAATCCAAAGTATATTCTGAGCAGGCTGCAAAAGAAGGGGACAGAGAGTCAAAAGTATTTACCTGGTTCGAAGAGAACTTCCCTGCAGAAAAAATTGATGAGCTGCTTGGAGAACAGCTTTTTGATACTTCCGAAGAAGAAAAGTATTTTAAGAGATATGCTGTTGTAAGACAGCTGCTTTTCCAGAATTTTTCTGATATCAGTGTTGAATTTATGGATCATATGGCTGACGAAGTATATGAAAAGCTTTTTGGAGACGAATAAGTGAAGATTTCTATTGTATGTGTAGGAAAAATCAAGGAATCATTTTATAGACAAGCAGTGGACGAATATGCAAAACGTCTGAGTAAATACTGTAAGTTTGAAGTGATTGAAGTGGCGGATGAAAAGACGCCGGATAAGGCTTCTGAGCTCCAGGAAAATCAGATCAAGGAAAAAGAAGCGGATCGTATTCTGGATAAGATCAAGGAAGACGCCTATGTATTTACCCTTGAGATCAAAGGCAAAAGATTTACATCCGAGGGATTTGCGGAGTGTATCCAAAGTGTAACACTTCGAGGCAAAAGTCATCTTGTATTTGTGATCGGAGGTTCTCTTGGACTTCATGAAAAAGTTTTGAAGCGCTCCGACCAGCCAATCAGCTTTTCGGATATGACATTTCCACATCAGCTGATGAGAGTGATTTTGTCCGAGCAGATTTACCGTGGATATCGAATTATCAACGGGGAACCGTATCATAAGTAGTGTAGACTTGGGGTGGCATTCTTGTGGATGCCGCCTCATATATGTTCTAAAAATGGGGTATCATAATATAATTCCTTTGATATGGGAGGTGTAAGCAAAATGAGAATGTATGACATTATCATGAAAAAGAAAAAAGGGGAAAGTTTATCGGAGCAGGAGATAAGATATTTTATTGAGGGATATACGAAGAATCAGATTCCTGATTATCAGGTTTCGGCATTGATGATGGCTATTTATTTTCAGGGAATGAATGAGGCGGAAACTTTAGCCCTTACCTTGGCAATGAAGGAAAGTGGAGAAGAGCTGGATCTGTCCCAAATAAAAGGGATTAAGGTAGATAAACACAGTACCGGTGGTGTGGGAGATAAAACCTCGTTAGCATTGACTCCTATGGTCGCTGCCTGTGGCATTCCGGTTGCGAAAATGAGCGGCAGGGGATTGGGACACACCGGCGGAACCATAGATAAATTAGAGAGTTTTAAAGGCTTTTCCACAGAGATCAGTACTCAAAACTTTATTCAAAATGTGAATCAAATCGGAATAGCCATCATGGGACAGACGGCGGATCTGGCACCGGCGGATAAGAAATTGTATGCCCTTCGAGATGTTACCGCCACTGTGGATAATATGTCTCTGATCGCCAGTTCCATCATGAGTAAAAAGCTGGCTGCAGGAGCGGACGCCATCGTTTTGGACGTAAAAACTGGCAGTGGTGCATTTATGAAGAATTTAAAAGACTCAAAAGCCCTGGCACAAGAGATGACAAAGATCGGTAATAATGCAGGGAAAAAGACCATTGCAGTGGTTTCTGATATGGATCAGCCCTTAGGGAATGCAGTAGGCAATGCGCTGGAGGTTAAGGAAGCCATCGAAACCTTAAAGGGAAGAGGCCCAAAAGACTTTGTGGAGCTTGTTATGACCTTGGGTACACATATGCTGATCGCGGGAGGAAGGACAGATTCCGAAAAGGAAGCAAGAAAAATGCTTCAGTCAACTATTGTTGATGGCAGTGCCTTAAAAAAGCTGGCTGAATTTGTGGAAGCACAAGGCGGGGACAGCAGTGCAGTGTATGATACAAATTTACTGCCGAGAGCTGCTATTATAGAGCCTTTGTTCGTACAGGAAAGCGGTTATATTCAGCATATTGAATGTGAAGAAGTTGGTATTTGCTCCCTGATTCTTGGTGGAGGACGTGAAACCAAAGAAAGTGAGATCGATTTGTCGGTGGGCATTGTGTTGACCAGAAAAGTCAGCGAATATGTGGAGCGGGGAGATATCATTGCCTATATACATGGAAATGATCATGAGAAGATCCGTATTGCGAAAAAGAGGCTTTTAAATGCTTATTCTATCTCTGTACAAAAGCCGGAGGAACCACAAATTATTAAGGATATCATTCAATAGTTAAGTATATCCTTATCAGTCCTGACATAGAATTTACTATGAAGAAGAAAAAACAAACTCAGGACTTAAAGATGAACTCCACTACGAACAGGGAAGGAATCATTGATGCCTTACATCTGCCCAAGGATATTATTACAGGTGCAATGAAGCTTGAGCTGACCGGAAACAGAGAGGCCTGGATAGAGAATTATCGGGGCCTCTTAGAGTATACGGACACTTGTATCAGGATTCAAGGGAAGCATAATCAGATTATCATAGAAGGCAAATGTCTTTGTATTGAGTACTATACCAATGAGGATTTAAGGATAACAGGATTTTTTAATACGATAAAGTTCTGTTGAAAAATATTGTCCCGGAGGTAAATGTGGTTAGGATCATCAATTTTGTGAAGGGATATGTCCGTATAAAAGTATGGGGTGTATCGGTAGAAAGATTTATTAATTTGTGTGCAAACAAGCAGCTTTTGATATGGGGGATTCAGCGGCAGGGAGAGATCTATGAGATGTATATCAGTTTGCAGGCATTTTATGAGCTTCGTCCTATCGCCAGAAAAACTTCAACAAGGGTGGTCATATTAAAAAGATATGGACTGCCCTTTTTACTGCATGATTATCGGAAGAGAACGGTGTTCTGTGCATGCTCCGTTTTGGTGTTTGTGTTTCTATATGCGTCTTCTTTGTTTTTATGGGATATCGAATATGTAGGAAACTATAGGTTGACCGATCAGGTCATAGAAGAGTTTCTGTATCAGCAGGGAGTGTATATCGGTATGTACACCGGTAAATTGGATATTGAAATGCTGGAAAAAGAGATCCGAAAGGAGTTTAAGGAAGTAACTTGGACCTCGCTAAAGCTGGAAGGAGCCCGATTGAAGGTGGCCTTAAAGGAAAATGATGCTCCTATTATTGAATCGAAGGAAGAGGTGGAAATAGGTATAGGTTATGATCTGATCACACCCTATGATGGATGTGTGGTTTCCATGATTGTCAGATCCGGGACGCCAGCAGTCAGCATAGGGGAGGTTGTGGAAAAGGGCAGAATTCTGGTGGAAGGTCGGGTGCCGGTTTATAATGAGGATCAGACAGTCAGAGAGTATCTGTATGTGGAGGCAGATGCGGATATTATGCTTGAGCATACCATATCTTATGAGGAAGTCTTGGATTTTACATATACAGAAAAGCAGTATACGGGCAGGTCAGAAAATGCTTTTTTTGTACGGTTTGATCAAAGAGAAGTGAAGCTGGCGGCGCCCAATCCCTATCGAGATTATGATGTTGTAACCAAAATATTTCAGCCAAAATTGTTTCATAAGCTGCAGATCCCCTTATCTGCAGGTGTGATAGAAAGCCGGGAATACTTTTATCTGGAAAAAAAGTATACAAAGGATGAAGCTGTCAGTGAGTTAAATAAAAAAATGAATCAATTTATTGGTATATTACAAGAAAAAGGGGTTCAAATTATTGAAAAAGATGTTAAAATAAGTTTTAATAAGGATAGTTGGATTGTTTCGGGTAACATCATTGTGTTGGAGCCCATTCATACAAAACAATCCATCATTCAGGAGAATATTACAGACAGCGGAGAGTAATTCATGAGTATCGTTTCGTTACAGATGGAAATGCCTATGGAGCATATGCAAAAGATTTTTGGGGCGGGAGATGCCTACATTAAAAAAATAGAAAAAGATTTTCAGGTGACCATTGTGGACCGAAATGGTAGATTGACCGTTACCGGGGAAGAGCATATGGCAAATAGAGCCTGCAGTGTTTTAAGCCAATTGACAGAAGCTTCTAAGCGGGGCAGTGAGATTGAAGAGCAAAAAATCAATTATGCCATTACGCTGGGAAAAGAAAATAATGAGGAAGCACTGGCGCAGATAGATGGCTCCATTATTTGTCATACGGTTAGTGGAAAGCCCATCAAACCCAAAACCCTAGGACAGAATAAATATGTGGAAGCCATCAAAAGCAAAATGATCACCTTTGGCCTGGGACCTGCGGGTACGGGTAAAACCTATCTTGCCATGGCGATGGCCATTACCGCCTTTAAAAATGATGAGGTGAATCGGATTATATTAACCAGACCTGCAATTGAAGCGGGAGAAAAGCTGGGATTTTTGCCAGGTGATCTCCAAAGCAAGGTAGATCCTTATTTACGCCCCCTTTATGATGCCCTATATCAGATCATGGGTGCGGAAAACTTTGCAAAAAATATGGAAAAAGGTTTGATAGAAGTAGCTCCTCTTGCCTATATGAGAGGACGTACCTTGGATAATGCGTTTATCATTTTAGATGAAGCCCAGAATACCACTCCGGCGCAGATGAAGATGTTTCTGACACGAATCGGATTTGGTTCTAAAGTAGTGGTGACGGGAGATGCATCGCAGAAGGATTTACCGGCCGGTACAAAATCCGGCTTGGATGTAGCGACCAAGGTGCTTGCCGGTATAGAAGATATTGCCTTTTGCACCTTGACCAGTAAAGACGTGGTAAGACACCCTCTGGTTCAAAGGATCGTTAAGGCCTACGATGATTTTGAGGCCAAGGAGAAATATCGGGAAAGTAAAGCAAAAACCAGAACGGAAAGACGTCTTCAGAAAAAATAATTTTACAAAGGAGAATGCTCATGACTTTTTATGTAGAAAATGAAACAGATGTAACATTTGATTTTGATATTCAGGAGATTGTGGAAGCGGTTGCAATGGAGATTCTGGATACGGAGGAGTGTCCCTATGAATCACAGGTGAATGTGCTTTTGACAGATAATGAAGGGATTCATGCCTTTAACAAGGAGTATCGTCAGATTGACCGGGAGACTGATGTTTTGTCTTTCCCCAATCTGGACTATGTTAAGCCCGGTGATTTTGAGATAGATGAGGATATGGAAGCGGATTATTTTGATCCAGATACCGGAGAGCTGATTCTGGGAGATATTATTATTTCGGTGGAAAAGGTGGCAGAACAGGCTTTAAATTACGGACATAGTCAGAAAAGAGAATTTGCATTTCTTGTGGCTCATAGTATGCTGCATTTATGTGGATACGATCATATGGAGCCTGAGGAAGCTGGTGTGATGGAGAGTAAGCAGGAGGCTGCTTTAAAGAAGCTTGGCATTACAAGAGATTAAAGGTATGGAGAATTCCGAATGAATCAGATAGAAACAAAAAAACAAAGGATAGAATATTTCAGCCATGTCATTGGTTTGATCTCCCTGATGGTACTGGGAAAGCTGATCGGAAATAATGGACTTGCCTATATGGCACTTATCATTGAATGTATCAGCTTGTTTGTGCTTCTCATAAATGGTGTGAACGGGGATATGATAGGAAGACTGATCAGGGCACGGAGAAAGAAAAATCAATACAGAGAGGCCTATCAGCTTCATAAATCTTATATTTTGGTGCAGTGTTTTCTGGCATTTGTTATGATGGCTGCCTATTTTTTCCTTGCAGATGTGCTGACAGGTTCTGTGTTTCAACTGCCTTTTTTAAACGTTGCAGTGAAGATATTAACTCCGGTCATTCTGTTTAGAGTCCTCCAATCCCTGATGTTAGGATATTTTCAGGGAATGGGAGCACATATGCCTACTGCTGTGAGTGCAGTGTTCAGACAGCTTTTGTTTTTGCTGTTTGCACTTTTATTTACGGATAAGCTGACAGAATATGGACAGAAGGTAGCTGTACTGTTAAATAATCCGGATCTTACGGGAATGTATGGCGCCTTGGGAGTGTGTCTGGCAATTGTGGTTTCTGAGATTCTGGTGACATTGTTTTTAGTGATCATATATGTGGGAAGTGATCGGAAGAAAGAGCTGCAAAAGACAGAGGAAGGCTTACAGAGAACGGAATCCTCTTCCGACAGATTGCGTTTGATCGTGTTGGTTTCTATTCCGGAAATGTTAAAGGAATTGATGAAAAAGCTTCCTTTTGGGATTTGTCTGATTTATGTACTGCACAACGCACAGGATTTGTCCCAAGCGGCTGAAGAATATGGTGTCTTCTATGGGTATTTTATGGTCGCATGTGCCATTGGGGTATTTTTGATTTTATTGAGAGTGATCAATATTACCAATAGCTTGGCAGGATTTAAAGCAAGAAAAGACAACAGAAGCCTGAGAGAGTATATCTATGCAGGATTACATTATTGCTGGGTATATGGCTTGTACATATCTGTGAGCATGGCTGTTCTGGCACCCCAGTTTAGTGTTGTGATTTACAAGCAAAAGGCGGAAGTGTTGGAGCAGTATTATGTGCAAGGTGCGGCGATAATTACCTTGCTTGTAGTGGGGATTTTTATCTGGAGAGCTTTATACACAACCGGAGCACAGAGAATCAGTTATTTCCTTCTTGGAATTTTAAATATTGTATTTGTTTTGGCAAATGTGCTGTTTAGGCGTAAAAATGTGGAGACCATTCCGGCTATCCTTTATTCCTCCATGATTGCACTGGCCGTATATGTGATATTGGCATTTGTTCTCATGGTAAGAAGATATGTATTACAGCCGGATATGATCAGAGGATGCCTGATTCCGATAATCGCTGCAGGAGCAATGGGTCTGGTAATGATGCTGATACAAAGGCTTTTATCGCCCCATGTCAGCGATCTGATGTGTCTGCTTTTGTGTCTGGCGTTTGGTGTGATTGCGTATTCGTCCATACTGTTTGCCACAAGAAGCATTAAGGAAAATGAAGTAAATTATATATATGGGAAAATCGGACGTCGTATTTTAGGAATCTTCATTCGATAAGATTGAGGAATATTGTGGTAAAGATGTGAATAAATTCATAAAAACAAGCTGATACTGTTATTATCTCAAAATGTATTTGCATGTGGAGGATGAACCATGAAATATATAAAAAGTATCAGTTTGTTTTTTGTATATCCGCTATGTTGCTTTGTGCTTGGTGTTTTTACCGGTAATGTTGCACAAATAAATGATGAACCGGAGCTGATCCAAATGGAGGAATCCAATGTTTCGCAAGAAGTGGTGGAAGAAATACCGGAATCTGTTATGAACAATCATGCATTGTCTCAAATATCTGTCACAACTTTGGAAACGGAAGAAAGTCTGGAAGGTTATTATATCACAATCCATGAAGGGTATGTGATGGTTTATGCCTCAGATAAAACAACACTTTTTCTGGCCACCAATATTCGGTCAGAGGAATTGCCTGCTGATTTAAAGGAAGAGCTGGAAGTCGGAAGGTATGTAGGGGATGAAGGAGAATTATACGGTTTTTTAGAGAATTACACTAGTTAAA
>JAZUCP010000087.1:0-6164 GCA_045639165.1 Acetatifactor sp.
GGAGATACTACCATACAGATTTATCAGGGTGAAACCACGCCAGAGTTTGAGTTAACATATTATGCGGTCTTTGAATATCAGAATGTTTTCTATGAGTTAAAAACTTATTCCAATGACAAAGAATGCATTTATGAGATATTACAGGCTGTATTGGGTGCAAATGAGGAGAATCCTGAAAGTACTTCCAATGGTGAACACAATTTTACTGAGGTTTTAGGCTATAGTGATTATTATGTTACGGTAGACCAAAACATGCCTGGGTTTATTATTCAAAAATATTATGCAGAAGTAGACGGTGCGGAGAAGTGCATTGCACAAGTATTTGGTTATGCTGTGCCGGGGCCGGAAGTATATAGCAGAGATTTGGATGAAGACGGAATGAGCGAACTGATATGTAATTGCATATATGGTACGGGTGCAAGACGTGTTTATATTTATCGCAATAATGATGGAGTTATAGAAATAGGGCGTCTTTCATATGACTTATGGGATAGCACGATGTTTCCCGGTATTACGAATATGGGTGCTTCATATATTGAAGAAAACTATATAGCCGAAACGAATACTTTTGAAATTGTGTATCCGACAGAGACAGGTTCTGAAACGGTTGTCATAGAAGACATGGATATGTTTGAGTTTGAGGAATTTGTAGAAGAATTTTAAGATTGTAGGAGCAAAGTAAAATTTCAGTTTTATAGCTTAAAAATTCATAATAAAAAGGGAGCCACTTCAACCTGTGCGTTGAAGTGGCTCTTTAACTTAATAACTAAAAACCTAAACTAAATGACATTGGGCGTGGAGCCTGCTCCTTCTTTAACACCTACACCGGATATTTTACAACCTCCGTAGGTGCAATATACTGTGTAGAAAACTCTGTCACAGTTTTTAAATACCCATCTAAATCCATGATATATCCCAGTCCATGTCCGGCCTTAGGGACGGTGAACAGTACTTTGGGAGAAGTACATGCTTCATAAACTTGTCTGGACATATCGCAGGGTACAAAGTCATCCGCTTCACCATGGACAAAGATGATGGGAACCTTACAGTTTTTAATGGATTCAATGGGAGAGGTTTCTTCCAGGTCAAAATGACCGTAGAGCTTGGCTCCCAATTTTACAAAAGGGTAGAGCAGTTTGGGAGGAAGATGCATTTCCCGGATGGTTTTATAGATAATATCCTTTGCGGAGGAGTAGCCGCAGTCTGCCAGCACACCGATCACATTGGGGGGCAGTTCCTTTCCGGCGGCGATCATGACGGTAGCTGCACCCATGGAGATGCCGGTCAGTATGATCTTAGAGTCGCTGCCGAAGCGTTCTATGATGAATTCAATCCAGGACAGGCAGTCTCTACTTTCGTTAATGCCGAAGGAGATCACATTGCCTTCGCTGTCCGCGCTGGTACGCTGGTTTACCAGCAGTACATTTCTTCCCAGAGCAAAGCATCTTTGTACGCCGCCACTGAGGTCTTTTTCAGCACTGCCCCTGTAACCATGGAACATTAATTCAATGGGAGCACCGGGGGCAAATTCAAAATATTTCCCGCTTAATTTTAAGCCGTCAAATGAGGTGATGGAAACTGCTTCGTGCTTTAATGCACGGGTTTGTTTGACCCAGGTGATCATCTGATCCCGAAATGGCTCGTAGATATCACCCTCCGGTGTCTGGATTTCATCAGTGACGGCATTGCTCTTTTTCGGTACGTAAAAGGCAATATAAAAGCAAATATAGGATGTCAGTAAGGTGAGGCATAGAAGAAACAAGATTATGCCTACAAGTATTAGTACTACTTTCATAAAAACTCCTTTGGACCCATTTAAAATTTCATTTCAGACATATAGGAATTGTGGTATTCCTTTTTGTAAGTTACATCTTCGTCAAACCAGTCCGGTGGAAGGAAGCATTCCGCCGCCTTTTTGGTTCCGAATTCCACTTCTGCCATGATCAGTGGGGCAAAGGGGGGATCGAAGATGTCTAATTCGATGGTTAGTTTATAATCCGCAGGTGGGAGGGGAGCTCCTTCCTTGAATTTTGGATTGATCAGAGGTATTTTGTAGCGCCTTTTTGAGATAATATTTCCGTCCGCTTTCCCTCTAAGGTGATAGTAGGCTTCCCTGGTTAAAGGAAGATTATGCTCCTGTCGTGCCATCATACCGGCACCTTTGTAGGTTAAAATATATTCATCATCCTGTTTGCGGATACGGACTACAGGATTGGTACACAAATAAGCCTGCTCTATATGGTAGCTGGGATAGGCTTCAAGATTCTCCGGGAGGTATTTTAAGGTAAATTTTCGTTCGATTTCCATGTGATGACTGGCTCCTTCTTTAGAATAATATTAGTATACCCCAAATTTCTGAAAAATTGAAGTATGAAATAGTCTTATCAAAATAAAGAATTTGTGATATGCTAGTGTTAGAGAATGGAATCCGGTTTGAAACCGGAACCGATTATGGAAAGGAACAAAGAGATGAAGAAGATTGGAATCTTTTTTGGGACAGGTTACGAAGAAATAGAAGCACTGACAGTAGTGGATCTGTGCCGTCGTGCAGGGATCGATATCAGTATGGTATCCATCAACAAGGAGAAGTGGGTGACAGGCTCCCATGGAATCAAGGTGGAGATGGATCAAACTTTTGAAGAAGTGGATTTTTCCCTTTTGGATATGATTGTTCTGCCGGGAGGGATGCCTGGGACAAAAAATCTGGAAGCCCATGAGGGATTGATGGAGCAGGTGGATGCTTTTTATAATGCAGGGAAATACATTGCGGCCATCTGTGCGGCACCCAGTATTTTCGGACACAGAGGCATTCTGAAGGGCAGAAAGGCATGCTGTTATCCGGGCTTTGAAGAGGCCTTGGAGGGGGCAGAGGTTTCTTATGAAACGGTATGTGTTTCAGACCATGTGATCACTTCCAGAGGCATGGGCTGTGCCATTGATTTTTCACTGGCTATCATTGCTCAGCTTTGTGGCAGCGAAGTGGCTGAAGAAAAAGCCAAGAGTATCATATACAAATAAGGACAAGATGAAAGGATATTATTATGGAAAAAATGTATCAGGAAGCACAGGAGCTGCTTCAGTTTATTGAAAAAAGTCCAAGTACTTATCACGCCATTGACAATGTAAAGTCAAAGCTTGAGGCCATTGGCTTTACGGAATTGGATGAGAAGGAAAGCTGGAAGGTAGAATACGGGAAAGGATATTTTGTGATCAGGAATGGTTCCTCCATTATTGCTTTCAGAATGCCGGAAACCAAAGCGAAGGGCTTCCATATTATTGCTTCTCACAGTGATTCTCCTACATTTAAATTGAAGGAAAATCCCCAGATGTATTCGGAAGATAAATACGTTAGATTAAATACCGAAAAATATGGTGGAATGATCGTAAGTACCTGGCTGGATCGTCCTCTTTCCGTTGCAGGACGCGTGGTAGTGCAGGGTGCGGACGGTAAGCCGGAGACCAAGCTGGTAAATGTGGATGAAGATCTGCTGATTATCCCCAATATGGCCATTCATATGAATAGAGAAATCAATAAAGGATTTGAACATAACCCTCAAGTAGATACCCTGCCTTTGATGGCGCTTTCCACTGCAAAGGATGGAAAGGGTATCTTTGAAAAGAAGGTTGCAGAGTATGCAGGCGTTGCTCCGGAAGATATCTTAGGACAGGATCTGTATCTGTATGTAAGAGAAGCCGGCAGAATCGTAGGGGCAAACAAAGAATTTATCTTAAGCCCCAAGCTGGATGATTTGCAGAGTGCATATGCTTCCATGGTGGCCTTTTGTAATGCACAGCCCAAGGAGTATATTAATGTATTGGCTATCTTTGACAATGAAGAAGTGGGCAGCAGTACCATGCAGGGTGCTAATTCCACACTTTTGGAAGATGTGTTGCAGAGAGCGGCAGAAGCGCTTGAGCTGTCGTCAAGCGAGTACTTAAGAATGGTAGCGGACAGCTTTATGATCTCTTCAGACAATGCTCATGCAGTGCACCCCAGTCATCCTGAAAAAGCAGATCCAACCAACCGTCCGTATATCGGAGGCGGTCTGGTGATCAAGTATCATGGAAGTCAGAAGTATACGACGGATGCCATCTCAGGTGCAAAGATGAAGCTTTACTGTGGCAAGGCAGAGGTGCCTTATCAGACCTTCTTTAACAGATCGGATTTGGTAGGTGGATCTACTCTTGGTAATATCTCTACCGCACATGTTTCCCTGTCTTCAGTGGATGTGGGAATGCCTCAGTTTGCAATGCACTCTGCTGTGGAAACCGGTGGCAGTGCGGATACCACTTATGCGAGAAAAGCATTCGAGGCGTTCTACGCAGAATAGGTAAATCATTTATAATGGAATAGTGTTTAACGAGCCCCGCATAATATGAATCAGAGAATTCATATTGTGCGGGGTTTTTATGAATCAGAAAATGGAAAATCAATTACGATTTGCATTACAGACGCCGGAGAATATCAGAACACAGACAGAGAATCTGAATGTGGGCTTTGATACACAAGCCCAGGAGTGGGAAGTAATCGTTAAATATCATGGAGATTTGGACAGAATCAGACAATTGGGAGCTACAGCGGAGGAATTGATCTTCGGGTACGCAATATTGACCGGGTCGGTCGAAATGCTAAATGAGATCGCAAATCTGGAAGAAATAGAGTATATGGAGAAGCCAAAGCGGTTTTATTATGCTCAAGAGGAGATTTTTCCAAGGGAGGGGTCCTGTATATATCCGGTTGTACTTCAGGAACCCTACCTAACGGGCAGGGGAGTGCTGGCTGCAGTGCTGGATTCCGGTATAGATTACACAAAAAGGGCCTTTCGAAGGAAAAATGGAGATACCAGAATCCTGTTTTTATGGGATCAGACACTTCGACCAAATGAGTCAATGGTTTCGCCGGAAAATTTCGCTGATGGGGTGGAATTCAACGAAAATCAGATAAATCAAGCCCTAAGGGAGCGGGAAGAGATGGGTATGTGGATAAGTCAGGGGTTATCCACAGTTCCAAGCCGGGATATCAGTGGACATGGCACTGCAGTGGCTGGAATCTTAGCGGCATCCGATGTCGCAGCCTATATGACGGAAGAAATGACAGGTGATTTTGGGGAAAATGCGTCAATTCAGGAGAATTCCTATGTTGGAATTGCCCCGGAAGCGGATTTTTTGATCGTAAAGCTGGGAATTCCCGGTGAAAATGATTTTCCCAGAACAACGGAAATTATGAAAAGTGTCACATATGTCATAAATAAAGCAGTGGAGCTTCAAAGGCCCATAGTGATCAATTTGAGCCTGGGAAATACATATGGGCCCCATGATGGCTCCGCTTTACTGGAGCTTTTCTTGAATAATGCGGCGCAGATCGGGCAGACGGTGATCTGCGTAGGAAGCGGCAATGAGGCTGACAGCGGCGGGCATGTGTTTGGTAATGTGAGGGAGCGATCCGTTGTGGAGTGGACTGTGGGGGAGTATGAAAGAAGCTTAAGTCTGCAGCTTTGGAAAAGTTATAGCGACGAATATGAGATTATCCTGCGTTCGCCGGGCAATCGTGAGGAACGAATATCGGCACAAATCGAAGAAGGGAGATATGAGATTGTACTGGAAGATACAAGAATTCTGGCATATGTAGGGGAACCTACACCCTATAGTGCGAATCAAGAGATTTATTTTGAATTCCTGCCACAAGCGGGACGCAATTATATAAATAGCGGGATCTGGCAGATTCAGTTAAATCCCATTAGGACTGTGACGGGAGAATATTCCATGTATTTACCTTCCCGAGAAGCCAGGAGTACCAGGACGGCTTTTCTACGACCAACGCCGGAGGCCACATTTACCATTCCATCCACCGCCTCCAGAGTCATAACGGTAGGGGCTTACGACAGTACTTTTAGGGCGTATGCGGATTTTTCCGGCAGAGGGTATGAGGATGCAGATGTGATTGCAAGATTTGCAAAAGGCTACGGAAAGCCGGATCTGGTTGCTCCGGGAGTGCAGGTGTTGGCGCCCAGTATTTACGGTGGAATAGACGCTTTTACCGGAACGTCTTTTGCCACCCCCATTGTAGCAGGAGCGGCAGCACTTCTTATGGAGTGGGGGATTGTGCAGGGCAATGATCCCTATCTGTACGGGGAAAAGGCAAAGGCCTATTTAATCAAAGGAGC
>JAZUCP010000088.1:0-2722 GCA_045639165.1 Acetatifactor sp.
CGGAATATGTTCTTTCTCAGGTTTCTGTACGGTTTCTGTCGCAGCACCTTCACCGGCTTCACCAGTTTTTCCGGCCTCAACACACTCTGCCGCAGCACCTTCATCGGCCTCAACACACTCTGCCGCCGCACCTTCACCGGCCTCATTCCCCTTCAAATTCTTAATATACTCCGCTGCACTCCGGCCCGCAATCTCGGATTCCTCGGAAACATAATCCACCAGATCGTGCACATGCAGTACATTTCCGCAGGCATAGATACCTTCCACAGAGGTCTGTCTGTTCTGATCCACAACTGCACCGCTAGTAATACGATCCAATGAGATACCTGCACATTTAGAAAGCTCATTTTCCGGAATCAGACCTACGGACAGAAGCAATGTATCACAGGGAATGTATTCCTCCGTACCGGGAATGGGTTTACGGGCACCATCCACTGCTGCAATAGTCACACCCTCCAACCGCTCTTTACCATGAATCTGCACAACCGTATGACTTAACTTCAAAGGAATGTTAAAATCGTTGAGGCATTGCTCGATATTTCTTGCCAGACCGCCGGAGTAAGGCATGAGCTCACATACCGCATGAACCTTGGCACCTTCCAGAGTCATTCTTCTGGCCATGATCAGACCGATATCCCCGGAACCTAAGATCACAACCTCTTTTCCCGGCATATAACCCATCTTGTTAACATATTTCTGGGCGGTACCTGCACTGTAAATACCTGCCGAACGACTGCCCGCAATATTTAGCGCCCCTTTGGAACGCTCTCTACAGCCCATTGCCAGCACGATGGCTCTCGCCTGAATCTGGAAAATACCGTCTTCTTCGTTGGTTGCTGTGATCAATTTATCTTCTGTAATATCAAGCACCATGGTTCCCAGCTTAAAAGGAATGCCCAGTTCCCGTACTTTTTTCTCATATCTCCAGGCGTATTCCGGTCCGGTTAACTCCTCGCCGAATTTATGAAGGCCGAAACCATTGTGAATACACTGTTGTAAAATACCGCCTAAGCTTTTGTCTCTTTCCAGAATCAGGATATCTCTGATACCGTTGTTATATGCTTCTACTGCAGCACTCATGCCCGCAGGACCGCCGCCGATAATCACCAAATCAGTCATCTTACATTTCCTCCTTTGTTCTGGATACATTTACATAGGAATTGCCGCCGGATTTTGTCACCTGTTCTACCGGAATTCCCAACTCTTTCGCGATCATTTCCACAATATGTGGAGAGCAGAAACCACCCTGACAACGTCCCATCTGGGCTCTGGTCCTTCTCTTAACACCATCCAGATCCACTGCCTTGGGATTGGTGCGAATTGCTGCCAGGATCTCTCCCTCGGTCACACCTTCACATCGACAAACAATCTTACCGTAGGATCTGTCCTTGCGGATCACTTCCATCTTCTCTTCCATGGATGCCTCTCTGAAATGATGCATCGCCGCTCTGTATGGATTAAAATCTGCTTTTTCTTTTAATTCCATGCCCTGCTCGGCTACCAGCCCTGCTACATACTCTGCAATAGCAGGTGCGGAAGACAGACCCGGCGATTCGATTCCTGCCACATTGATAAAGCCCTGCACCGGAGTGTTGATTACGAAATCTCCCGTACTTCCTGTGGCACGCAGTCCGCAAAAAGAGGTAATGGTCTTGCTATAAGGGATACAGCTAACGTTCTCGATGGCTTCCCGCATGATCTGGGCAAAGCCTTCTGCTGTGGTTGTGGTATCTTCCTTGTCCTTGATGTCTACGGATGTGGGACCGGTTAAAAGGTTACCATCCACAGTGGGGGTTACCAGAATTCCCTTACCCATCTTGGACGGGGTTCTGAAAATGGTATGAGAAACAATATCTCCGCATTCCTTGTCTAAAAGTATGTATTCCCCTCTTCTTGGGTTGATGGTAAAGGAAGTATCCCCAGCCATAGCCGCTATTTCATCTGCATAAAGTCCGGCTGCATTGATCACAATCTTTGCAGAAACCACCTGTCCGTCAGCCGCTTTTATATCATAGCCTGCGTCAGTTTTATCCAGGGCGATTACTTCAAAATTCCTTTTTAACTCTGCTCCATTGTCCATGGCATTTCCCACAGCTGCAATAGTCAGCTCATAAGGGCAGATAATGGCTCCGGTTGGCGCATACAATGCACATTCTACGAGTTCGGAAAGATTGGGCTCCAACTGGTGAACTGCCTTCTTATCCAGGATCTGAAGCTCTTTCACACCATTCCTACAGCCTCGTGCATACAAATTTTCGATCTCTTTTTTATCCTCTTCGTTAAATCCGATAACCAAAGAACCATTCTTTTTATATTTTACGCCCAGCTCCTTTGCAACCTGTTCCATCATTTCGGAACCTTTTACATTGAATTTTGCTTTATTCGTGCCTTCCTTAGCATCAAAGCCGGCATGCACAATGGCTGAATTGGCTCTCGTTGCTCCCATTGCTACATCATTCATCTTTTCCAGAATGCAAATCTTCAGATCATATCTGGACAACTCTCTGGCAATCATGCCACCGGTAACACCGGCACCGATTATAGCTACATCAAACATATTTTTCTCCTCGTCTTTTCTAAGGACAGATTTTCCGTTTTCAGATAACTATCTTCCGATTCTGTCCCTAACGCAAAAAGACGTACCAAAATAAGAGGATATACCTCTTATTTTGATACGTCTCCTAATCTCTGTATCAAATGTATTGTAGCACCTTATTCCCCG
>JAZUCP010000089.1:0-7825 GCA_045639165.1 Acetatifactor sp.
GGCACTTGGTCTGGATGTAAGAGTGCTTCGTGAAGATCGTACCGAAGTGGATATTATGGAATCCGTTGACTATGGCGACACTGACTTTAAGGATTTCGATCTGGAAGGTGATCGTAAGTATGGTAACGATTATGATAATGCAGCTCTTGGAGAGATGGGTTATCAGGCACAGGAATTCGACGATGAAAGCGGTGAACTTGTAGAGGCAAGTGATGACTTTTTCAGCGAAGAATTTATGGGCGAAGAAAGTTTTGATGACGAATTCTAAAATGTGGTAGAAGGGAGTCTAATAATGTCAGAAACAAGAAGTAATGAAACTTATCAGCCAATGACATTTGATGCCATTAAAATCGGTCTGGCTTCACCGGAAAAGATCCGCGAGTGGTCTCACGGTGAAGTGACAAAGCCCGAAACAATCAACTACAGAACCTTAAAGCCGGAAAGAGACGGTCTGTTCTGTGAAAAGATTTTCGGACCCAATAAGGACTGGGAATGTCATTGTGGTAAATATAAGAAGATCAGATATAAAGGCGTAGTCTGCGACCGCTGTGGTGTAGAAGTTACCAAAGCAAGCGTTCGTAGAGAACGTATGGGACATATCGAGCTGGCTGCTCCGGTATCCCACATTTGGTATTTCAAGGGAATTCCAAGCCGTATGGGCTTGATCCTGGACCTTTCTCCAAGAGTATTGGAGAAGGTACTGTATTTTGCTTCCTACATCGTTTTGGATGCAGGAGAAAGCAATCTGGAATACAAGCAGGTATTATCTGAAAGAGAATATCAGGATGCAAGAGAAGCCTTCGGAAATACTTTCCGCGTAGGTATGGGTGCTGAGGCAATTAAGGAATTGCTTCAGGCCATCGATCTGGAAACAGAAGCGGTTGAACTGAAGACCGGTTTGAAAGAGTCCTCAGGACAGAAGCGCGCACGTATCATCAAGAGACTGGAAGTAGTGGAAGCATTCCGTGGCTCAGGCAACAAGCCTGAATGGATGATCATGGACGTAGTTCCGGTAATTCCTCCGGATATCCGTCCTATGGTTCAGTTGGATGGTGGACGTTTTGCAACCTCCGATTTAAATGATTTGTACAGAAGAATCATCAACAGAAATAACCGTCTTAAGAGATTGTTAGAGTTAGGTGCTCCGGACATTATCGTTCGTAATGAAAAGAGAATGCTTCAGGAAGCAGTTGATGCTTTGATTGATAACGGCAGACGTGGTCGTGCTGTTACCGGCCCCGGCAACAGAGCATTGAAGTCCCTGTCCGATATGCTGAAAGGTAAGTCCGGACGTTTCCGTCAGAACCTCCTTGGTAAGCGTGTTGACTATTCAGGACGTTCCGTTATCGTTGTAGGACCTGAACTGAAGATTTATCAGTGTGGTCTGCCAAAAGAAATGGCGATTGAATTGTTCAAGCCTTTCGTAATGAAGGAGCTGGTATCAAAGGGAATCAGCCAGAATATTAAGAATGCTAAGAAATTAGTGGAAAGATTAGATACTCAGGTTTGGGACGTTCTGGAAGAAGTGATCAAAGAGCATCCGGTAATGTTAAACCGTGCTCCTACACTTCACAGACTTGGTATTCAGGCATTTGAGCCAATCCTGGTAGAAGGTAAAGCAATCAAACTTCATCCGTTGGTATGTACAGCGTTCAACGCGGACTTCGACGGTGACCAGATGGCGGTACACCTTCCATTATCAGTAGAAGCTCAGGCAGAGTGCCGTTTCCTGTTGTTATCTCCTAACAACCTGTTAAAGCCTTCCGACGGTGGTCCTGTAGCAGTACCATCACAGGATATGGTTCTTGGTATTTACTATCTGACTCAGGAAAGACCCGGTGTATTGGGCGAAGGAAAAGCATTCAAGAACCTGAATGAAGCAATCCTTGCTTATGAAAACCAGATCATAACCTTACATTCCAGAATCAAAGTAAGAGTTACCAAGGTAAATGAAGCAGGTGAAGAAGTCAGTGGATTTGTAGAATCTACATTGGGACGTTTCCTCTTCAACGAAATCCTTCCTCAGGATCTTGGATTCGTTGACAGAGAAGATCCTGCAAATCTTCTTGCTCTGGAAGTTGACTTCCATGTAGGTAAGAAGGGATTGAAGCAGATCCTTGAAAAAGTTATTAACAAGCATGGCGCATCTAAGACCGCAGAAGTTTTGGATGACGTAAAATCAATTGGTTATAAATACTCAACAAGAGCAGCTATGACCGTATCTATCTCGGATATGACCGTACCTGCTAAGAAGCCTGAAATGCTGGCAGCAGCACAGGCAACGGTAGACCGTATCGCAGCGAACTATCGCCGTGGTCTGATCACAGAAGAAGAAAGATATCGTGCAGTAGTTGAAACCTGGAACGAAACCGATAAGCAGCTTACAGAAGTACTGCTTGCAGGCCTGGATAAGTACAATAACATCTTCATGATGGCTGACTCCGGTGCCCGTGGTTCCAACCAGCAGATCAAACAGCTTGCAGGTATGCGTGGTTTGATGGCAGATACAACAGGTAGAACCATTGAATTGCCGATTAAGTCCAACTTCCGTGAAGGTCTGGACGTTCTGGAATACTTCATGTCAGCACATGGTGCTCGTAAAGGTCTTTCCGATACCGCTCTGAGAACAGCGGACTCCGGTTACCTGACCCGTCGAATGGTTGACGTTTCTCAGGAACTGATCATTCGTGAAGTAGACTGTTGCGAAGGCAAGGCAGAGATCCCGGGCATGGTTGTAGAAGCATTCATGGATGGAAAAGAAACCATCGAAGGCTTAAAGGATCGTATCACCGGCAGATATGCATGTGAAGATGTATATGACAGAAACGGTGAGAGAATCGTGAAGCGTAACCACATGATCACTCCAAGCAGAGCTGCTAAGATCATGAGCGTTGGTGTGGATGAAAAGGGTGAACCTATCGAGAAGCTGAAGATTCGTACCATTCTTACCTGCCGTTCACATGTAGGTATCTGTGCGAAGTGCTATGGTGCAAATATGGCAACCGGTGAAGCCGTTCAGGTTGGTGAAGCTGTTGGTATTATCGCAGCACAGTCCATCGGTGAACCGGGTACACAGTTGACCATGAGAACCTTCCATACCGGTGGTGTAGCGGGTGACGATATTACACAGGGTCTTCCCCGTGTAGAAGAACTTTTCGAAGCAAGAAAGCCTAAGGGACTTGCAATCATCGCTGAATTCGGCGGAAAAGCTGAAATCCGTGATACCAAGAAAAAACGTGAAGTTGTAATTACCAACGACGAAACAGGTGAGTCAAAGCCTTACCTGATTCCATATGGTTCTCGTATCAAGATCGTAGATGGTCAGATGTTAGAAGCCGGTGATGAAGTGACTGAAGGTAGTGTAAACCCTCACGACCTGCTTAAGATCAAGGGTATCCGTGCAGTGCAGGACTACATGCTCCGCGAAGTTCAGAGAGTATACCGTCTGCAGGGTGTAGATATAGCAGATAAGCATATCGAAGTGATCGTTCGTCAGATGCTTAAGAAGGTTCGTATCGAAAACAATGGTGATGCAGACTTCCTGCCAGGTACACTGGTAGACATCCTTGACTTTGAAGATATGAATGAAGAACTGATTGCACAGGGCAAAGAGCCTGCAGAAGGCAAGCAGATCATGCTTGGTATTACCAAGGCTGCACTTGCAACCAACTCCTTCTTATCAGCAGCTTCCTTCCAGGAAACCACCAAGGTTCTGACCGAAGCAGCGATCAAGGGCAAGATCGATCCATTGATCGGTCTGAAAGAAAACGTAATCATCGGTAAGCTGATTCCAGCTGGTACCGGTATGAAGAGATACCGCACCACTTATCTGAGCACAGATGAAGTGCAGAATACAGTGATGGATTACGAATTAGAGGAAGAGCTTGTTCCGGAAGAAACTGTGGAAGATGCATATGAAGAAGATGCAGTGATTGAAGAAGGTTTTGAGGAAGAGGAAGTTTCCGTAGAAGAATAATTTAAAATGATTCATTTTGAGGGCCGCGGCGAATGCCGCGGTCCTTGTTTATTCTTTCCCCTTTCCCAATCTGAAAAACTATGTTATAATCCTCATATACTTGATTACGAAAGGCAAGGCGAGAAAATGATCTATAAAAAAATCCAACTGGATAAAAATGACGAAAATGTATTTCTGGAAGTCTATGCAGCAGATGCTCTCTATGGCTTTACCCGAAATGCCATCCTTGTGATTCCGGGTGGCGGCTATGGAAATGTATGTTCAGACCGGGAAGGCGAACCCATTGCTCTGGCATTTTTGCCCTATGGCTATAATAGTTTTGTGCTGCATTATTCCGTAAGCAGCAATAGTGATAAAACATTCCCAACCCAATTGATTCAGGCTTCCATGGCTATGAAACATATTAAGGATCATGCAGAAGAATATAATATCAATCCGGACAAGGTGTTTGTGACCGGATTTTCTGCAGGCGGGCATTTGGCGGCTTCGCTGGGCACTATGTGGAATAAAAAGGAAGTATATGATGCACTGGATATGCCTTACGGCTATAATAAGCCTTCGGGTATGATGTTGGTTTATCCGGTGATCTCGGCAGATTCTTCTTTCGGTCATAGAGGAAGTTTTCACAATCTGTTGGGAAGCGTGGAACCCACAGAAGAAATGTTGGATGCAACCAGTATTGAAAAGAATGTAACGACCGAGGCTTGTCCGGCATATATTGTTCATACCTCAAATGATCAGGTGGTGAATGTGAAGAATTCCCTCGCTTTGGCGAATGCTTATGCTGAAGCAGGCATGATTTTTGAACTGCATATTTACCCCGACGGCCCTCATGGAATGGCTCTGGCAAACCGTATCACGGAATGCGGCAATGCAAAGTATGTGGACGACTGTTTTGCAAGTTGGGTTGAAAACGCAGTAAAATGGGCTGAAAAGTTTGGTTTATAACAGGGGGATGAATGGTATGAAAGTATTGGTTACAGGCGTAAGAGGCCAGCTTGGTTATGATGTAGTAAATGAATTAGAGAAAAGAGGTCTGGAAGCAGTTGGGGTGGATATTCAGGAGATGGATATTACCGATGCAGACAGTGTGGATCAGGTGATCGGTGAAGCCGCAGTGGATGCAGTCATTCATTGTGCCGCTTATACAGCGGTGGATGCAGCGGAAGATAATGTTGAGATCTGCCGTAAAGTCAATGCGGACGGAACTCAGAACATTGCAAATATGTGTAAGAAACTGGATATTCCCATGATCTATATCAGTACGGATTATGTATTTGACGGACAGGGAGAAAGACCCTGGCAGCCGGATGATGAAAGAGCACCCTTAAATGTTTATGGTCAGACCAAGTACGAGGGTGAGCTGGCAGTGCAAAATACATTGGACAAGTATTTTATCGTGCGTATTGCATGGGTATTCGGTGTGAATGGCAAGAATTTCATCAAGACTATGTTGAATTTGGGCAAGACAAGAGATCATCTGACGGTGGTAAATGACCAGTTTGGATCTCCTACCTATACTTACGATCTGGCTAAGCTTTTAGTGGATATGATTCAGACAGATAAGTACGGAATTTACCATGCAACCAACGAGGGTATCTGTACCTGGTATGAGTTTGCCTGCGAGATTTTCAGACAGGCAGGTCTGAATGTAAGTGTCGCTCCGGTAACGGCAGATCAGTATCCGGCTAAGGCAAAAAGACCCTCAAACAGTCGCATGAGCAAGGATAAGCTGGAGAAAAATGGCTTTGACAGACTGCCCACCTGGCAGGACGCTTTGGAAAGATATTTGAAGGAAATCCAGTGGTAAGAAACCGATAGTCTGAAAGGGAGTTGTATTGAAAAAAATACAAAACAAGACATAAATAGAATAAAAATTTATTGACAATGCATCCGCGAGCAATTATACTATTTTAGTGTGCACGCGGATGCTCTTTTTTGTGTGTAAAGTGTACGAAAGTAAATTTTTACCTTTAAGTATGAATAAAGAGCATTGCATTGCAGCATATTATATCAAAATATTAAGAAAGAGGTGAAACAGAATGCCAACATTTAACCAGTTAGTAAGAAAAGGTCGTCAGACTACAGTTAAGAAGTCAACTGCTCCTGCTTTACAGAAAGGATATAACTCCCTTCACAAGAAAGCAACAGATGCTTCTGCTCCTCAGAAGAGAGGTGTTTGTACCGCTGTTAAGACTGCTACACCTAAGAAACCTAACTCAGCTCTTAGAAAGATCGCCAGAGTTCGTCTTTCAAACGGAATCGAAGTAACAAGCTACATTCCGGGTGAAGGCCACAACCTGCAGGAACACAGCGTTGTTCTGATCAGAGGTGGTAGAGTTAAAGACTTACCAGGTACCAGATATCACATCATCCGTGGTACTCTTGATACTGCTGGAGTTGCTAACAGAAGACAGGCTCGTTCTAAATACGGCGCTAAGAGACCTAAAGCAGGTGCTGCTGCAGCTAAGAAGAAATAAGTTAATAGCTGTTAGGTAGAGTTTGGGAGAATTGTTTGTAATTCTCACGCAGAGGGCAAAGCCTTTTGCATTGTACCACAACAAACGTAACTAAGAAAAGTGTTGGAATTTCTGTGATACAGATATACAGCGCGAACACTTGGGGAAACACATGTGAGTACCGATGATTTAATGTTAATTGTTAAGGAGGGAAGAACCGTGCCACGTAAAGGACATATTCAGAAAAGAGATGTATTAGCAGATCCTTTATATAACAATAAGGTAGTTACCAAGCTTATCAACAACATCATGCTTGATGGTAAGAGAGGTGTAGCTCAGAAGATCGTTTATGGAGCATTTGCTAAGGTAGAAGAGAAGGCTGGTAAGCCAGCTCTCGAAGTATTCGAAGAGGCTATGAACAACATCATGCCTGTTCTTGAAGTTAAGGCTAGACGTATCGGTGGTGCTACTTATCAGGTACCTATCGAAGTTAGAGCTGAAAGACGTCAGGCTCTGGGCTTACGTTGGTTGACTACATTTTCTCGTAAGAGATCTGAAAAGACCATGGAAGACAGACTTGCAAATGAAATCCTTGATGCAGCTAATAACACTGGCGCATCAGTGAAGAGAAAAGAAGAAATGCACAAGATGGCTGAAGCTAATAAGGCTTTCGCTCACTACAGATTCTAGTATAGGAGGAAAAAATCTTGGCTGGAAGAGAATATCCATTAGAGAGAACCAGAAACATTGGTATTATGGCTCACATCGATGCTGGTAAGACTACTACAACAGAACGTATTCTTTACTACACCGGTGTTAACTACAAGATTGGTGATACTCATGAAGGTACTGCTACCATGGACTGGATGGCTCAGGAGCAGGAAAGAGGTATTACCATTACTTCAGCAGCTACTACCTGTCATTGGACTTTACAGGATCAGACAAAGACTAAGGAAGGTGCTTTAGAGCATCGTATCAACATCATTGATACTCCTGGTCACGTTGACTTTACTGTAGAAGTAGAAACTTCACTCCGTGTACTGGACGGCGCTGTAGGTGTATTCTGTGCAAAGGGTGGTGTAGAACCTCAGTCTGAAAACGTATGGCGTCAGGCTGATACCTATGGTGTACCTCGTATGGCATACATCAATAAGATGGACATCCTGGGTGCTAACTTCTACGGAGCAGTAGAACAGATTAAAACTCGTTTAGGTAAGAATGCAATCTGCATCCAGTTACCTATCGGTAAAGAAGATGAATTCAAAGGAATTATCGACTTATTTGAAATGAAAGCATATATCTACAATGATGACAAGGGTGATGATATCTCCATCATTGACATTCCAGAAGATATGGCTGATGAAGCTGAATTATATCGTTCTGAATTAGT
>JAZUCP010000090.1:0-1949 GCA_045639165.1 Acetatifactor sp.
TGTGTCGTTATTTGCATTGCATAATCTGTTTTGTTAAAAGAATCTGACCAGTTATACATCGTAAATGTGTCATCTTCCCAAAATCCTTTACAGTCTTCATCAATTCCAACTTTGTCATCATAATATGTCTCAACGATATCAGCTGTTTCTTTGATTTGTTTTTCTTCTGTTTTATTTGTTTTATACGTCCAATAAACTCCATGAACTTGATTATCATTATAAGCGAATGTTAAATGCCCATTTAAACCACAAAAATCTACATAGAAATAAATATCTTCATCAAATACCTTGCTGTCTCCCTGATCATCTGGAAGGCCAAGCAGATCATGGATATCATCTGGTGTCATGCTAAATTTATATCCTTCTACAGGTGGAATGATCTTATCATCTTCCACAGCGACATCTTCCGGTGTGGCATAGGTCACGATTTCAACCGGTAGCAACAAGCACACAACAATAATTAGCAACATAAATCTCTTCATAATAATTCCTCCCATTAAAATTTCTGTCTGTTCTCAACAACTTTACCCCATATCATCACAGGCCGATTCCGAACTTCCTCTCGGCTAAAATACATTGGTTCGTAATTTGAATTAAATGGCTGCAGAACGATGCCATCCGGCTGTTTAATCAGCTTTTTAACTGTTGCTTCCCCGCCATCGACCATAGCAATCACAACATCTCCGGAATCTGCATATTCTTGTTTGTGCACGATCAGAACATCCCCGTCCTGTATTTTGGGAAGCATAGAGTCACCTTTAACCTTCAGGCCTACATACTCATATCCCCAGGAAGCCGGGATTTCTTCGTAATCAATAACATTATCAACAGCATCGATCGGAATACCAGCGGCCACGCAGCCATATACTGGGATACGGATAGCAGAAGCCGAATGAGTAATTCCACTGTTTCCCATTAAAGTTCCAGCAGAAACTCCGAGAGCATTTGCAAATAAAATTATCTTGCTTTGTGGTAGATCTACTTCACCTTTTTCAATCTTTGCGATAGACGAACGATCTGTATATCCGGTTAATTTAGCCAACTCGTCTTGCGTCATTTCAGATTTCTTTCTGAACTTTTTAATGTTCTCATATAATTCTAACATAATCTTTCCCCTGTTTTCTGTGATTCACAAATGTAACTGAATTGTAACATTTATGTGCTTTACAGTCAACAAAATCCATGCTATCTTATGAGCGTGAATGTTATTCACATGGAAACACAAGGAAAGGAGGGTAGACAGAATGACAAGAGGAGATGAACTCAGGAAAGAAATAAAAAATTCTGGAGTTTCAATAGTCTTTCTTGCTGATAGAATGCAGTGTTCCAGGAACAGAATCTATGCCATCATTGATGGAGCTGATTGCACAGCTACTGAAATAGCACTTTTGTCTGAACTGCTGCATCTGTCTAAAAGCCGCAGAGACTATATTTTTTTAAGCGAAAGCGTGAATTAAAATCACTTTATGGAGGAAAAAGTAATGACGGAAGATACAAAAAAAGCGTTGGAAATCATCCAGCCTCTTGCCGGGATCCTTGGAATCGATGTCGAGGCCGATAAGAGATTTCTGTACATGGATGGTCAGGCCATCGGCATCAGCTGCAATTCCACCCATGCCACTGTCATGGAGATGATCGGGTGGATCTTTGCAGAGCGGTACCTGAAGGGGTTCCGGTTGATAAAGATCCCGGATGAAGAGATGGAAGATGGCATTAAACGGTACTGGATCAGCAAAGAGAAGATGGAAAAAATTTCGTAATTATGGAGGAACGTCATGAAAAAATATGCATCAGCCAGAGAGTATTGTGAAGAGACCGGCTTCCAGTACACGATCATGACACGGTTGTTGCACTGCCATCTGGCTCCAGAGTTTTCTTTCCGGTCTGGATCGGGGAAAACTTCCCCATTTTACATCATTATACCGATCTTTGAGCGCATGCTTGAGGCG
>JAZUCP010000091.1:0-5854 GCA_045639165.1 Acetatifactor sp.
TGTATTATGGGTATGACGGTGCCACACCATTTACGTCAGCTATGTTAAATGTAAAATATCTGTTTGGTCAGACGGATCATCAGGACATGTACGAAAAACAGGTGGCTGGGGAAGGATTATACACGCCCATATCGGAAGCTGATGGAATTACTTTGTATCAAAGCAATTACAGCCTGCCCTTCGGGTATGTGGTGGATGAGGAATTGGATTTCCAATTAAAAAGCAGTAATGATCCCATTGCTGTGCAAAATAAACTGGTCAGATCCCTGGGGATCAAGGATGCTTTATTTGAGAAAGCGGATGCGGAGCAGGATCAGGATGATGTGAAATTAAAAGTAAAAGAAGACGGCTATTATTACATGGTTGTGAATGCCTCCGGTACCAGCAAGGTGAATGCGGTAGCAGGATACGGAGAAAAGAACTTTTCGGATCTGAAGAGAAATTGTATTCTCTATGCCGGTTATTTTAAGGAGGGAGAAACAGTACGGTTTACCAACGGCAATGAAGAGGATGATACCCCTAAGATTAAGTTAAAGGCCTATCGTCTTCAGACGGATGTACTGAAAGAGGCTCTGGATATTATGGGAGCAGTACATTTGGAGGATGTGGTATATGACAGTGACCATATCAATGGAAGGATTACACTGAATGAGCCGGGCAAGATGATCCTGTCCGTTCCTTACGAAAAGGGCTGGAAAATCTATGTAAATGGAGAAAAAACAGAGCCCGAACTGTTTGGAGAGTGCCTTATGATGCTTTCTCTGGATGCAGGAGAGTATGAGATTTCCATGGAGTATGTACCCCATGGAAAAGAAGCCGGAATCCTTTTAAGTATTATCAGCATACTCTGCTTTATCGGGTGCTTGTACAGCCGTAAAAAGTGGAAGGCTTATCAAAAGAAAACGAATATGGATTAACTCACACTCAGGTTGGCGTATTTCTTGGGAGATACGCCAACTGCTTTTGTAAAAGCCTTGAAAAAATTGCTATAATCCGTAAATCCACTTTTTTCAAACGCATCGCTGACAGAAGCTCCGCTGTTTAACAGGGATTTTGCGATACTGATGCGGCGAGCGGTGATGTATTTGTTGATGGTGGTTCCCGTAGCTGCCTTAAAGATACGGCAGATATAGGACTCGCTTAAAAAGAATTCCTCCGCCAGCAGGGTGGTGCTCAAGGGCTGAGCAATATTATTATTAATGTAGGATAAGATATCATCTACCTGATGATTGTATTTAAATTCTGCAGCAGCTTCCGGCACTTCGTTATTCAGGGAAAGCTGGTTGATCATAATCATCAGTTCCATAAAAGCCGCCCGCTCTAAAATGTCATGGGCATAGCCTTCGGCGGAAGTTATCTTATTAATAAAGTAAAGAAAACGTTTCTGCTGATCTTTGTTCAGCGAAACTCTGTGAGAAAACCATTTTGGTCTTTGGGTAAAGCAGGCCCCCAGATCCGTGTCATGTGTAGAAAGTTCTTTGAAAAAATCCGGATGAATGGATATGACGATTCTTTCATGAACCATGCGGTCAATCTGTGTCAGCTTGTGAGATTCATATTGATTAATGATAAATAAATCTCCGGGAGCGATACTATAGAACTTATTATCGATGAGAAACTGTCTGCCTCCGGAGATGGAATAGTACAGTTCATAACAGTCATGGATATGCATGTCCATGGCTTTTTCTTCTTTATATAGTTTTGCGATGGCAAAGGTTTTTTCTTTCAAACAGTTTTCAATAGCGACTTTGCAGGAAGAGAGTTCTTGCATAATGATCCTCCTAAAGGAAATATGGTTTCATTTGTGTTTCTGATACCAGTTTACTACATTGTTCAAAATTTGCAATATTTTTACTTGAATTTGAAAAGAAATAGTGATTATTTTCTAGTATAATGTTAGTGTCAGATAAAGAATATGTAAGCATTAAAACAAGATTCATGTTGGACATTTTAGGAAAATATGATACAATGTAAGTGCTTACACAAAAAACAGTTGTTTGCTTGTGGAAAGCGAAAGAAAGTGAGGCGTGAGGTGGAACTTAGAACAGCAGTATCACCAAGGGATGTGAAGCATTATACAACGGATCGTCTGCGAGAAGAATTTCTGATTCAGGATCTCTTTGTACCGGGACAGATCAAGCTTGTATATAGCCACATTGACAGGATCATCACCGGAGCGGCAGTGCCCGTAGAACCGATTGCACTGACTGCCGGAGACGAACTTCGTGCAGAATATTTCTGCCAGAGAAGAGAATTAGGTGTTATCAATATCGGAGGAGCCGGAACCATTACCATTGACGGCAGAGTATACAATGTGGGATATAAGGAAGCAATGTATATCGGTATGGGCTCAAAAGATATTGTATTCGCAAGTGATGATTCAGCAGAACCTGCAAAGTTTTATTTAAATTCAGCACCGGCACACAGAGTATGTCCTACAGTGTTGATCAAGCCGGAAGGTACTCCTGAAGAAGGTGTTGTCATCGTAAAGGATGAGAACAAAGTTGAGTTGGGTAATCTCGAAGATGCCAACCACAGAGTGATCTGTAAGTATATTCTTCCCGGACAGGTTGAAAGCTGTCAGTTGGAGATGGGTATGACCAGATTAGAGCCGGGCAGTGTGTGGAATACAATGCCTTGTCATACACATGACAGACGTATGGAAGTATATCTGTACTTTGAAATGCCGGAAGATGCGTTTGTAATGCATTTTATGGGAGAACCCCAGGAAACCAGACATATCATTATGAGAAATGAAGAAGCTGTTATATCTCCAAGCTGGTCCATCCATTCAGGATGCGGTTCCAGAGCATATACCTTTATTTGGGGTATGGTTGGAGAAAATCAGGATTTCGATGATATGGACGGTATTTCCAATAAAGATCTGAAATAAATAAAACTACATATAAAAGGAGATTTTACAATGAGTACATGTTTTTCACTTGAAGGTAAAGTGGCATTGGTAACCGGAGCTTCTTATGGTATTGGATTTGCAATTGCAACTGCATACGCAGAAGCGGGAGCTACCATTTGCTTTAATGATATTAATCAGGAATTGGTTGATAAAGGACTTGCAGCATATGCAGAGCTTGGGATTAAGGCTCATGGCTATGTGTGTGATGTAACTGATGAAGAAGGTGTGAATGCACTGGTTGCACAGATTGAAAAGGAAGTTGGCGTGATTGATATCTTAGTTAATAATGCAGGTATCATCAAACGTATCCCTATGCATGAAATGACTGCAGCACAGTTCAGACAGGTTATCGATATCGACCTTAACGGACCATTCATCGTATCTAAGGCAGTGATTCCTTCCATGATCAAAAAGGGACATGGTAAGATCATTAACATCTGCTCCATGATGTCAGAGCTTGGTCGCGAAACCGTATCCGCATATGCGGCTGCAAAGGGTGGCTTAAAGATGCTTACCAAGAATATCTGTTCAGAATATGGTCAGTACAATATTCAGTGTAACGGCCTTGGTCCCGGATACATTGAAACACCACAGACCGCTCCTCTTCGTGAGGTTCAGCCGGATGGCAGCAGACATCCATTTGACCAGTTCATCTGTGCAAAGACCCCTGCGAACAGATGGTTAAAGCCGGAAGAACTTGCAGGTCCTGCAGTGTTCCTTGCTTCTGAAGCGTCTAACGCTGTAAACGGACATATCCTTTATGTAGATGGCGGAATCCTTGCTTATATCGGAAAACAGCCTTCATAATGTAAAAAAAATTAAAAAAAGAGTAATTTAGCTGCAAAATAGACTATTTTGCGGCTGAATTTTGTGATAAAATAGAGAAGAGGTAAAAAGGTATGAAAATTGCATTAATAAATGAAAACAGCCAGGCGGCTAAAAATGAACTGATTTGTACAACACTTAAAAAAGTAGTGGAACCTATGGGACACGAAGTGTATAATTATGGTATGTATGGTGCAGAAGATCCTAATGCATTAACCTATGTTCAGAATGGTATTCTGGCAGCAGTATTGATTAACTCAGGTGCAGCAGATTTTGTTATTACAGGCTGTGGAACCGGTGAAGGTGCCATGCTTGCAGCGAACTCCTTCCCGAAGGTGCTTTGCGGTCATGTAACATCTCCGTTGGATGCTTATCTGTTCAGTCAGGTAAACGATGGTAACTGTGTGGCTATGCCATTTGCACAGGGCTTCGGCTGGGGCGGAGAGCTGAATCTGGAATATACCTTTGAAAAATTATTCTGTACTCCCGGTGGCGGCGGCTATCCTAAGGAAAGAGTCGTTCCGGAACAGAGAAACAAAAAGATTCTTGATCAGGTAAAAGAAGTAACTCATGTGGATATGGTAACCATCCTGAAGAATCTTGACAGAGAACTGGTAAAGGGTGCTTTATCAGGTGCTAAATTTGAAGAGCTTTTCTTTGCAAACTGTAAATGCGATAAAATTGCAGAAGCTGTGAAGGAAATTCTTGCTTAAATTGTAGGCAACTATAAAACAATGTGTAACGGCTTATGAAGATAAGCCGGGATGGAGGAAAAATGAACGCAGTTTTAGAACAACTTAACAAAATCGGTATCGTACCCGTTGTTGTTATTGACAGGGTAGAAGATGCAGTGCCTTTGGCAAAAGCTCTGTGTGCAGGCGGACTTCCTTGTGCAGAAGTTACCTTCCGTACAGCAGCAGCCGCAGGTGCCATCAAAGCCATGACAGAAGCCTTCCCGAATATGTGTGTAGGTGCAGGTACTGTCTTAAATGCAGCACAGGTAGATGCAGCGGTGGAAGCAGGCTCTAAATTTATTGTCAGCCCCGGCTTAAATCCTAAGACCGTTAAATATTGTATTGAGAAGAATATTCCGATTACCCCAGGTACTTCAAGCCCTTCTGATATTGAACAGGCTATCGAGCTTGGTCTGGAAGTAGTGAAATTCTTCCCTGCTGAACAGTCAGGCGGACTTGCTAAGATCAAAGCAATGGCAGCTCCATATGTAAATATGAAGTTTATGCCTACCGGCGGTATCAATGCTAAGAACTTAACAACTTATCTTGATTTTCCTAAGATTATCGCTTGTGGCGGTTCCTGGATGGTTCCCGGAGACCTGATCAAGGCCGGTGAATGGGACAAGATCGAACAGTTGACCAGAGAAGCAGTTCAGACCATGTTAGGCTTTGAGCTTGCACATGTTGGTGTGAACGCAGAAAATGAAGAAGAAGCATTAAAGGCAGCGAACAGATTCGCATTCCTTTTCGGTATGCCTGCAAAAGTTGGAGGCAGCTCTATCTTCGCAGGTACAGCTTTGGAAGTAATGAAAGAGCCATACCTTGGAAAGAACGGACATATTGCAATCAGAACCAATTACATCGAAAGAGCAGTAAATTATATGGAAACTGTACTCGGCGTAGAATTCAACGAGGAATCTGCAAAGAGAGATGCAAAGGGTGCATTAAAGGCTATCTATCTGAAAGAAGAAATCGGTGGATTTGCAGTACATCTTGTACAGAAATAATATATATTTAAAACACGAAAGGAATTTATTAAAATGGCAAAAGTAATCACAATGGGCGAAATTATGCTCAGACTTTCTACTCCTAACAATGAAAAATTCATTCAGGCTGACGAATTCGATGTATGCTATGGAGGCGGAGAAGCTAATGTGGCTGTATCTCTTGCAAACTATGGTCATGACGCTGAATTCGTAACAGCAGTTCCGGACAACGAAATCGGTGAATGTGCAGTTGCAGCATTAAGAAAATACAATGTTGGCACAAAGTATATTGCTAAGTGCGGCGAAAGACTTGGTATCTATTTCTTAGAGACCGGTTCTTCCATGAGACCTTCTAAGGTTGTTTACGACAGAGCTCATTCCTCTATCTCTACAGC
>JAZUCP010000092.1:0-4063 GCA_045639165.1 Acetatifactor sp.
AGTTTTATTGACTGTATTAGTCATTTTCTTTCATCAAGCACAGGTTTCTCCTGCCGGAATCAGTATGGAGGAAGTTTTTCTCACCTTAGAACAGGATTATGAGGATATTATCATGTCATGGAGCAGTTCCCTCATCCAAACAGAACCCTATTAACGGTTAGCCAACTCCGTGGTAATCTCCTCCCAGCCAATCTCCTTCTCTGCCATCAGTACCATCATATGGTACAGGAAATCACTGATCTCATACTTGATCTCATTGGGGTTAGGATTCTTGGCTGCGATTACGATTTCGGTGGCTTCTTCGCCCAGCTTCTTTAGAATCTTATCAATTCCTTTGCTGAACAGATAATTGGTATAGGAGCCTTCCTTTGGATGGATTTTGCGGTCATTGATGACTGCAAAAACATCCTCAAATACCTTCAGAGGATTGGAAACGTCCTCATACTCTTTCTTAACGATCTCATTAAAGAAGCAGCTATAGGAACCGGTGTGGCAGGCTGCTCCGATCTGTGAAACTTTAGCAAGGATAGTGTCCAGATCACAGTCCGTACTTAAGGATTTTACATACTGGAAATGACCGCTGGTTTCACCTTTGAGCCACTGGGACTGGCGGCTTCTGCTGTAGTAGCACATTTTGCCGGTTCTTAGGGTGTTCTCATAGGCTTCTTCGTTCATATAAGCCATCATGAGCACTTCATTGGTCTTATAGTCCTGAACGATGACGGGAACCAGATCGTCACTATTTTTCTTGAGATCATTCCAGGTAAATTTCGCTTTCAGGGTATTTACCGGAATCCCTTTTTCTTCACATATGGATTTCAAGGCAGGGATCTCCTTCATATTTTCATTGATAATATTCCCGGTAATTCCGTACATAAACGGGTAACTGAGAATATCGAATATTTTATTGAAAGGCAATTGGCTGATCTGTACGATCATAGGCATATTTATGATCTCAAAAGCTTCCCTGATAATATGCATGTTCAAAAGAACAAGAAGGGAGGTATATTTTTCGATCGATTCCTTGTTGTCTGCCAGTACAGATACATCCGTACAAGAAATGTATATTTTGTCCTTACCGAACTTTAAAGACACTTCTTCAGTGATTTCGATATTGGATGGCTTATTGTAATCTAAAATAACTTTTTTGCAGCCGGCATACAGAAGCTTTTTCACATCTTCCATACGTTTGATATTGCCAGTACCGATCACATCCACTTCTGAGAGAGCGCAGATCTCTTTGATAATATCCAAAGCCTCCTCATGCTCTTCGTCGGTTTCAGACATATCGAAGATAATAATCTCGTCCGCATTGTTTTCATTATAGTAATTGGCCACTCTGACCGGATTGGTATCTGTGATGGTCAGATCATTCAACGCCTTTACACAGTTGCCATGATACAGATAGATGCAGGGTATAAATTTCTTGGTTAACATGGTTTTTCCTCTTGTTTTACAGACTTCCTTTTGTACTTAATACATCGGTTACTCTGGGTTCATAACCGGTTGCAGCGTCCAGCGCTTTTGCGAAGGCTTTGAACATTGCTTCGATCATATGGTGATTATTGCCTTCGGTCAGCATTTTAATATGCAGATTCATCGCTGCTGCATAGGATACTGCATAGAAGAATTCGTGGATCAGTTCTGTTTCCAAAGTGCCTACTCTTTCTACGGTAAAATTACAATCAAACTGCAGGTAAGGTCTGCCGCAAAGGTCTACTGCACAAAGTGCCAGGGTTTCATCCATGGGCAATACAAAATATCCGTATCTTCTGATGCCTTTTTTGTCTCCTGCCGCTTCCTTAATGGCCTGTCCCAGTACGATACCCACATCTTCTACTGTGTGGTGTCCATCTACATGAAGATCGCCGTTTACGCTACAGTCCAGATCAAAGAAGCCATGCTTTGCAAAGCCTTCCAGCATGTGATCAAAAAAGCCGATTCCGGTATTTATATTTGATTTGCCGGTTCCATCCAGATTCAGGGTGATGGAAATATCCGTTTCTTTTGTTTTACGGTTGATAGTAATGATACGATCCATATTGATTCTCCTATTCTTCAAAACGTACTTTGATACTATTTGCATGTGCAGTTAAGCCTTCGCTCTCTGCGAAAAGTTCAATATCCTTGTGAACGGCTTCCAATGCTTCTCTGGAGTAAGATATAATGCTGGACTTCTTAATAAAGTCATCCACATTTACAGGAGAGAAGAATTTAGCTGTACCGTTTGTAGGTAAGATATGGTTTGGGCCTGCAAAATAATCTCCTAAAGGCTCTGAGGAGTACTCTCCTAAGAAGATGGCACCTGCATTCTTAATTCTGGTCATAATATCGAATGGATTCCGGGTGAGAATCTCAAGATGTTCGGAAGCGATCTCATTGACCGTATCAATTGCCTGTTTCATATCCTCTGCTACAAGAATGTATCCATAATTTTCCAGAGATTTTTCCATGATCTCTGTACGGGATAATTGCTTGGTATATACATGCACCTGCTTAGCAACTTGTTCGGCCAATTCTTCGGAGGTGGTGATCAGGATTGCGCTGGCCAGTTCATCATGTTCTGCCTGGGAAAGTAAGTCGGCAGCCACATACTTGTAATTAGCGGTTTCATCTGCAAGAACCAATACTTCACTGGGACCTGCAATGGAATCAATGCTTACATAACCATATACCGCTTTTTTGGCCAAAGCTACGAAGATATTGCCGGGGCCGGTGATCTTATCCACTTTGGGAATGGATTCTGTACCAAATGCAAGAGCTGCAATGGCCTGAGCTCCGCCAACCTTATAAATGGTATCCACGCCTGCAATATCTGCAGCAACCAATGTGCCGGGATTTACCTTACCGTCTGCTCCTGGAGGGGTTACCATAATGATCTCTTCCACACCCGCAACCTTGGCAGGGATAACGTTCATCAATACACTGGATGGATACGCTGCTTTGCCACCGGGAACATATACGCCGGCTTTTTCGATGGGAGTGATCTTCATGCCTAAGATGGTACCGTCTGCCTTGGCATCAAACCAGGAGTTTCTAAGCTGCTTGCTGTGGAAATCACGAATATTGGCAGCCGCTTTTTTGATTACCTCGATCAATTTCTGATCCATCTTGGTATAGGCTTCCGCGATCTCTTCCTTCGTAACCTTGATATTTTCTTCGTTTAGATCAAAACGGTCAAATTTCTTGGTATATTCAAAAACAGCCTTGTTTTTATTTACTCTTACATTTTCGATGATTTCATTCACTGTGGATTCATACTGTGAATAATTGTTGGGACTTCTCTTTAACAGATCATTCATCAAATTGTTTTTGGTTTCTTCTGTAAGTTTTATAATTCTCATTTCCTGTTCCTCTTTTCCAAAGCATTTCCTTAAAGCTGTTCGCGGATGCGGTGAAGCAGGGTCTTGATACGATCTGCCTGCATCTGCATACTAACCGGATTGACGATCATTCGAGCAGATAAGGGACAGATCTCTTCCAGTACATCCAATCCATTCTCCCGAAGAGTGGAGCCTGTTTCCACAATATCTACAATGACATCGGCCAGTTCAACGATGGGACCCAATTCCACAGAACCGTTTAATTTTATAATATCCACGGTCTGAAATTTCTGGTTATAAAAGTATTCTTTTGCAATCAATGGATATTTTGTGGCAACGCGGATGCGCTCGTGGTGCTTTAAAAGCTCTGCAGCTTCCTTGGGACCGCATACACACATGCGGCATTTGCCGAAGCCCAAATCCAGCACTTCATATACATTTCGATTCTCTTCTAAGATGGTATCATAACCAACCACTCCGATATCAGCTGCACCGTATTCTACATAGGTGGGAACATCTGGTCCTTTGGAAAGAAAGAACTTTAACTTCAGTTCTTCGTTCACAAAGATCAGCTTTCTGGAGTCCTTGTCCTTCATTTCCTCGCAGGTAATACCGATTTTTTCTAATAATTCCAGTGTTTTATTGGCTAAACGCCCTTTGCAAAGGGCAATTGTCAAATATCTGTCTTCTTTTTTCATGCTGTTTACTGTCCTTATATTTACTTTGTTTCGGGAATTAAT
>JAZUCP010000093.1:0-3801 GCA_045639165.1 Acetatifactor sp.
AAATGCCTTGGCTTTCACAAATAACATTTCCACATTGGCTCTTCGCTTGCTTCCTGCAGGCATAGCTGTCACATAATGTAAATAGGAAAAATCATCCAAAATTCTTTGCAGCAGCTCATGAATGGGCATATACACTGTATAGTCCCGATACTTCTCAATCATGGTAGAAAAGGCATTGGCTTTTTCCAGACCAGATTCCCGGACCGCTGTCCAAAGGGATCTTTTCTTATTCCCTCCACGAATGAGGGCGATTTCCTCCTCCGTAAAACCGCCAAACACAGACTTCATCACACCAAACAGGGGAATATCCTGCTCCGGATTATCCAACACCCGCAAAAACTGCAGGATCTCCTGCACCTCTGTGGCGGAAAAATATCCGGTTTTGGAACTGATATATACGGGGATTCCTTCTTCCTGCAGGACTTGCTTCAGTTCCTCGTCCCATCCGGCATTGCTTCGAAGCAGGATCACCATATCCTTGTATTTCACCGGCCGAAGCTCTCCCGTCGCTTTATCCGTTACATAAAAATCTTTTTTCAGTGCCTTTATTCTGGCTGCAATAGCCCTTCCCTCGGCCTGCTTTGCATTCAGCTCGTCCTCTTTGGCGGGCTTTTCCACCAGAATCAATTCACTTTTACAGTCAGGATTGTCTGGATAGGAAGCTCCCACATAAAGAGCCGCATTATCATCATAGGCAATGCCTCCCTTTTCCCTGCTCATAATCCGGGAAAAGACATGATTCACCGTATCCACCACTTCCCTGCGGCTGCGGAAATTCTTGCTCAGATCAATTCGCTGACAATTTCCTTCTGACAGTGTATAGGTGTCATATTTTTCCAAAAAGAGCTCCGGTCTTGCCAGACGGAATTTATAAATGCTCTGCTTAACGTCTCCCACCATAAACCGGTTATATCTTCCCAGCTCCTCGCCGGAAATGATCTTTAACAGATACTCCTGCACCAGGTTGCTGTCCTGTTATTCATCGATGAGAATTTCCGCAAAATGCTCCCTGTACTCTTTCGCCACAGAGCTGGGGACCAATTTATCCCCCTCTCTCTTGATCAGAATATTCAGGGCAAAATGCTCCATATCATGAAAGTCCAGAATTTTCTTCTCCTGCTTCTTGGCACCCAGACGCTTCATAAACTCCAGCGTCAGATTCACCAGTTCCTCCATATAGGGCTGACTGGCTTTCATCTGTCCCACATAAGCCTCCAAGGGTCTTGCAAAGAACCCGCTTTGCAGGTCTTTTAAGGACTCTTTCACATGATTTCTTAACGCTTTTGCCTTTTCCCTTTTTTGCAGGGATACGGAATTGTCCTTTTTAGAGGGCAGTCTTCCAAATTCCACCCCAAAAATGGCCGCTTCGTATGCACTCAGCTTATGGCAGGACGCCACTTTCTCAAGTGCCTCTGCTTCCTTCTCCAAAAGCTCCCCATACATATAGGGGCCATCCGGCTCCTCACAGAGTCTCTTAGCCTGATTTAATGTATCCACACATCCATTCAGGGTACACTGCAGATAATGCAAAGCATATTTTCCCATATGGCTTTCTTCAAGCTGTTCAACGGTTTCAATGAAATAATCTCTTTTTCTTTCTTCCAGCCATTCTTCGGGCCAGGGATAACTCATAGCAAAGGTATAAAAGCTCTGGATGATCTCCTCCAGCACACTTTCCCTTCCACCGGGACAGAAGAATTCCACACAGTCCAAAAAGCTCTGCCGCTTCTCCCCAAAACATTCCTCCAACAGCTCTCCCAGTACGTCCTGTTTTAAAAGCTTGATTTCTCCCTCATCGGCTACACGAAAGGCCGGATCCAGACCGATCTCATGAAAATGATTCCTGATCAGATACAGACAAAAGCTGTCGATGGTGGTGATCAGTGCATTGTGCAGAAGCGTGGCCTGCCTCTCAATATGCTCGGATCCGGGATGCAGCTTTAACTGCTTTGCAATGCCCTGACTGATCCTCTCACGCATCTCTGCAGCGGCAGCATTGGTAAAGGTTACGATCAGTAACCTGTCAATATCCACCGGAGCTTCTTCCTTACAAACCATCTGAATAATACGCTCCACAAGGACAGCCGTCTTACCACTACCGGCGGCGGCTGATACCAGAATATTCCGATGATGCAGATCAATAACCTTTTGCTGGTCAGGCGTAAACGAAATACCCATCAGCCCACTTCCTCCTTCATTTTTTCCAGTACTTCCTCCCTGGATGGCTCTTCCAATACTCTCTTTTTATAACCCGGAATGCCGGGATCAAATCCACAGACCTTTTTATAAGCACAATAGGTACAGGCTCCTGCCATTCCCTTTTCGTAGGGGTTGATCTCCTTATGACCGTTTAAGATCTCCTGGCCAATCTTTCTGATCTTCCCATTCACATAACCGGACACAAGCTGCAGCTCCTCTCTGCTCATAATGGAGGATCTGGCTGAGAAGGTACCGTCTTTTTTCTTTTCTACAGGAATCACATCCGATTTATCTCCCATATAACGGTCCAATTTTTCCACAATATTAAAATCCCCGTTCACCACTCCGTTCATGCGAAGCTTCTGAAGCAGCCCAGCATTGATCTCCTCCGGGGTCATCTCCCCCGTACTTTCCAGCAAGGGATCTTCCACATGATAATACAAAAGAGCCGCCGGAACCACTTCCTTATCCGGATGCTTTCTTGCTTCTATCTCCATGGCAGCATTCATATAGACCACCAACTGCAGCTGAAGTCCATGGTATACTGCCGCCAGATCAAACTGTCTGTTGCCGGATTTATAATCAATCACCTTCACATATACATGCTCATCATCCTCTGTAGTGTCAATCCGGTCAATCCGCCCCTGGAGACGCATTTTTTCCTCAGCGCTCAAAGCAATATTTACTGCCTCCATATTATCGGCAAAATGGAAGGATATTTCGTGCCCCTCTGGCACAAAATCCCCTTTCTGCAGGTGATTTTGCAGGGTATTTACGGTTCGAAGAAGGATTCGATTCATTCTGGTGATGGCATATTCATTGCGTGCACTGCTGTAGAGCACACTGGCACTGTAATTGGCTGCAAAATGTTCCATGGCTTCCTCAATATTTTGTCGCCCGAATTCCGCCGGAAAATCCAGCCAGGTATATTCACTTTCCTCCAGACGTTTGGAGAATTCATCCAATACACCATGGAACACATTTCCCATATCCACTGCCTCGAAGGCAAACTCCTCCCGTTCCTTCAGGGACAGTCCGTATTGCAGAAAATGTCTGTAGGCACAGGCTGCATAGGTTTCCAGTCGGCTCACACTATTCATCAAATGACTTCCGTAAAGGGCTCTGGCAACTGCCTTTGCCAATCCACTCTCTTCATATCGTAAAAAGGCAGCTTTCCGCAATAATTCTGTCCGCTGTTCATAATCCGCCTGCCTTTCATATACGGTATATAGGGCATACAATTCCTCTGTACGAAGCTTTGATCCCCCGCCTTCCACATACTCTCTAAGCCCCTCTGCCAGATAACGTACCCCTTCTTTCGGGGTAAATATCTGCTCCACCACAGAACGACTGCAAGGCTGCTCTATGACAACAGTAGGGAATATGCCCTGAATCACATCGATCAGATAGGAGGGACGAAGGCTCTTTCCGCCACTATCCACCCTTGCATAAGAAAGACTTAAATACTCCGATGGCTTTGTCAGATTCAGGTATAGGTAAAATCTCTGAATATACATCTGCTGCCTGGGAGAAGGTGCCAGCTCCATACCGGACTGGCTTAAAAACTCTCTGTCCACATCGGAGATAATGCCACCCTTGGAC
>JAZUCP010000094.1:0-8148 GCA_045639165.1 Acetatifactor sp.
GTTAAAGGGCAATAAATTTACCACCAAGTGCAAGCCGATCCCTGAAAAATGTAAGAAATGCGGCATGTGCTTAAGACCGGGCTGTCCTGCACTGACCAAGAATGCGGACGGAACCATCTCTATCGATGCAACCATGTGTAATGGTTGTGGTCTCTGTAAGGGAATCTGTAAATTTGATGCGATTGAAACAGTAGAGGCTTAGTCGGGAGGAAAGAGTTATGGAAACAAAGAATATTATGATCGTCGGTGTAGGCGGACAGGGAACTCTTCTGACCAGCCGAATTCTGGGAGGTATCACTGTGGCAGCGGGCTATGATGTAAAGCTGTCTGAAGTTCATGGTATGGCTCAGAGAGGAGGAAGTGTAGTTACTTTTGTACGTTACGGCGAAAAGGTGGCAGAACCCATCGTAGAAGAAGGTCAGGCTGATGTGCTGATCGCTTTTGAAAAATTAGAAGCACTCCGCTATGCACACTTTTTAAAGAAAGATGGTGCGATTGTTGTTAATGATCATCGTATCGATCCCATTACTGTTGTAACGGGCGCAGCAAGTTATCCGGAGAATATCATTGAAGATCTGGAAAAAGAACATAAAGTATTTAAAGTAAATGCAGCAGAGGAAGCACTGAAGTTAGGTAATTCCAGAGTATTCAATATCATCGTTTTGGGCGTGGCTGCAAAGCATATGGACTTTACGAAAGAAGCATGGCTGGATGTGATTGAAAAGACTGTTCCGCCAAAGACAGTGGAGATCAACAAGAAGGCATTTTTGCTGGGATTTGAGAGTTAAAAGTAAAGATCGTGGCTGCACAGATGTTTGTGAGACATCTGTGCGGCCGTTTTTTTGCAAACTTTTGGTTGACGAACGATAGGATATATAATATTCTTTTGGTATATAATGTCGAAGAACTGTATGCTTTAAAGTTATCTGTTTCATTGAAAAGGAGAAAATGTATGAAGAATGAATTTTTTGATCATCAGTCTGATGACTCCAGACCCTGGTATTTAATGGAACCTGCCGTGGCGTATGATGTGACAAGAAAGAAGGAGCAGGGAGATTATACCCTCGATGATTATTATCGGTTGCCGGAAGATCGACGGGTGGAATTAATTGATGGTGTGATTTATGATATGAATGCACCAACCTTTTTACATCAGATGATTGCAGGGAAGGTATATTATGAAGTGACAAAATATATCGAAGGAAGAGGCGGAAAATGCATTCCCGCACTGTCTCCTGTGGATGTCTGTCTGGATTGTGATAACAAGACCATGGTGCAGCCGGATATGATCATTTTGTGCGACAAAGATAAAATTAAACGTTGGGGAATCATGGGGGCACCGGACTTTGTGTTGGAAGTACTGTCTGAATCAACCCGCAGGAAAGACTGTACAAAGAAATTGAAGAAGTATACGGATGCCGGCGTGAAGGAGTACTGGATTATTGATCCTAAAATGAAGCAGCTGATTATATACGATTATATCAACGGCGATTTCCCTGTGCATTATCATTTAAACCAAAAGGTTGGCATGGCTTTGTATGATGGGGAGCTGGAAATTGACTTGGAGGAAATCGCGGAGCTGATTCAGGAGTGGCCGGGGTGATTTTTATTTCTTTTCTCTCAAGATGGTGTTATAATAATATTTGATTCGATAAAAAGCATCTCATAAATAATACACAATATGTTGGAGAAGAGAAATGATCAAAATAGAACGTGAAGATATGCTGGAACTAACCCGGCGTATGACTACAAAAAGAACTTCCATGACCAGAATCGCGGGAGCTTATATGGATCAGGATGGTTTCGTGGATGGAACTTTCAACACCAATTTTTTAAAGCTTTCCTCCGGTGACAAGGAAAAGAATCTGAATATTGCCAAGGTTGTTCCTTTTGCAGAAACCAATGAGAATCTGAAGATGTATGAGTTTTCCGAGAAGGCAATGCGACCCGGTGGGATCTGGCAGCTATTGATGGCTATGAAATCCTGCGGATTGAAGAACGATGCATTGATGGATACCTTCTATGAGCTTGTGGGAGAGTGTTATCAGACGGATCATGATTATGCAGTGTATGTTTTTCATGACCGATACGATGTGCCTGTGAAAACAGCGGATCATGAGAGACAGTGGGAATCGGAGGAAGTCTTTGAATATATTATTTGTACCATTTGTCCGGTGTCCGGCGATTATGAACCGGGCAAGCCGGAGTGTGGCTTTTTATTCCCGGCATTTGTAAACAGAAGCAGTGATGAAAATTTTGTGAATATCTTCCAGGCAGATACACAGACTCCACATCCGGAGATTACAAAGCTGCTGGGTGTTATGTAGTTCCTTTTATAAAGTGATTGAAATGTGTCTTAAAATTGAGGCTTCCAAAAAAAGAACGCAAGCCTCAATTTTATTGATTCATTTCAAACAACTATATAAAGGCTCATCAGAATAAACGCAGCACATACAACAGCAGCATATGCACTGGATAAAAGGCATAGAAGCAGTACTGGATCACTTTGTTGTGAGGACCCTGCTTGCCGTTATACATCCAGATGGGGATCAGGGCGAGACAGGCGAAGCCTTGTTGTACAATAAAGATTTCCCTTCCAAAAATCTCTACGGGGAAGGACATTCCGCTGATCATTTCCCAGTTGATATAAAACAGGCAGATCGCCTGAGCAACCATGCACCACCATTTCTTAGAGCGGAACAGGTAGAATACCAAAATCATCAGAACGCCATAGCCAAAATAATCTACAAAAAGCGCAAAACTCAGAAGATAGGATATGGCAGCAACGGCTAGAAAACCTAAAATGGTCAGGATAGGTTTCCCTTTTTCACGGATGATTTCGATGAGTCGGATAGCCAAGAGGCCGATCAAAAAGGTCCAGAGCACGTTTTGGTGAAATGGATATATAGGCGCAGAAACATACATCAGATTGAATGGAATCTCCGTGATTAAAGCCCAGAGGAACATTCGTCCGATGTATTTTTTATAGGAACTTGTGTGAAAATATCCCTCCACGATCATAAAAGCGAAGATGGGATATGCAATTCGTCCCAGCCAGGCAAAAATATCCTTGGAGAGAATGGAGCTTGCCCACAAATGATCGATAAGCATCAGTACCATGGCAATGATATGCAGGGTAAAGGAATTAATTCCGGGGAAAGATTTTGTTTTTTGCATTGTAAACTCCTCTTGACAATTCATTGTATTTGATTATATTTTACCCAAAAGATTTGGGTTGGTCAACAAATAAAGGATAAAACATCTTAACTCCATCTTTACCATTTTGCTGTTATACTCAAATAAAAGATTAGGTCTGACAATAGGAGAAAAGCGTATGGCAATGGATATTTTTGTAGGAATCATGTGTGTAATTGCAGTTGGTGCCGGTGTATGGGTTTGGTGGATGGAGAATGGCGGACGTTCGGAATAAGGTAATGTAAAAAGATGCTGAGAGTATATGTTTTTGGGATTGCATATATTTTCAGCGTCTTTTATTGTCGACACGTCATGGCCCTTCAGTTTAGTATAAAATGCGTTGGAAAAATGGGGGTTTGGGTCCAATATAAGAAAAATGTGCTTCCAGACCCCGGAAAATATGATAAGCGGGGTCTGGGGGTAGAGACAACCCTGTCAGACCCACTAGGGGCATTTTTTCTTAGTGAATTCATCTTTTTTGGGTCTGGAGTGGAATTTATTTTATATAGACCCAGTCCCCATAAATCCTGAGGAAGTACTCTGACGAGAAGAAAATCTAAATAAACAGTGGATTTTATATTACCTCCGAGAACACTCTTGGAGGTATTTTTAACCAAGACCTGCATATTTTTAGGTGAAGAGGGATAAAATTAATCTTATCTTATAATGGATTATGGAAGGATCTGCAGGTTATGAATTTAAGTGAACTGATAAAAGCGGAATACGGAAAAGAATTGAGGGAATGTACCAATCGGGAAATCTACGAAGGGCTTTTGAAATTGGTGAAAGAAAAGGCCCAGGAGAAGGAAAGTAATGCAGGAAAAAAGAAGCTGTATTACATTTCTGCGGAGTTTCTGATTGGGAAACTCTTGTCTAACAATCTGATTAATCTGGGAATGTACGATGAAGTCAAAAGACAGTTAGAAGAAAACGGAAAGAGTCTGAGCGAGATTGAAGAGCTGGAGCCGGAGCCGTCCCTGGGAAATGGCGGACTGGGAAGGCTGGCAGCCTGTTTTTTGGACTCCATCGCCACATTAGGACTGAATGGCGATGGTGTGGGCCTCAATTATCATTTTGGTTTGTTTAAACAGGTTTTTAAAGAGAATCTACAGACGGAGGAGCCCAATCCATGGATTGAGAAGGAGGGTTGGCTGGTCAGAACGGATAAAACCTACCCTATTACCTTCAAAGGCCTGACGGTTATCTCCAGAATGTATGATATTTATGTGACGGGATATCATGGCAGAACCAATCGTCTTCATTTATTTGATGTGGAAAGCATCGATGAAAATATGGTGACGGAGGGAATTGATTTTGATAAAAAGGATGTTGCAAAGAATCTGACCCTGTTTTTGTATCCGGATGATAGTGATGAAGAGGGCAGACTGCTGCGTATTTATCAGCAGTATTTTATGGTCAGCAGTGCGGCAAGGTTGATTTTAGAAGAAGCACAGGAAAAAGGGTGCGATCTTTACAACCTGCCGGATTATGCGGTGATTCAGATCAATGATACCCATCCGTCCATGATCATACCGGAGCTAATCCGTCTGCTTGTGGAAAAAGGAATGGATATGGATTCAGCAATGGATGTGGTATCCCGCACCTGTGCCTATACCAATCATACGATTTTGGCGGAAGCTCTGGAAAAGTGGCCCATGGAATATTTGCGAAAGACAGTTCCTCAGCTTATTCCCATCATTGAAGTGCTGGATAATAAGGTCCGCAGACAATTCCCAGGCAATGAACAATTGACAATTATAGACAGAGAAGAGCGGGTGCACATGGCGAATATGGATATTCACTATGGTTTTAGCGTGAATGGTGTAGCCTCCCTGCACACAGATATCTTAAAGGAAAATGAGCTAAATCATTTTTACAGAGTGTATCCGGAGAAATTCAACAACAAAACCAACGGAATTACTTTCCGCCGATGGTTGTTGCATTGTAATCCCAAGCTGACAGCTATGATCACCAATTTGATCGGCGATGGATATAAAAAGGATGCACTACAGTTAGAAAAACTGCAGAACCATATAAGTGACGAAAAGGTATTGCAGGAGCTTTTGCAAATTAAGCAGGAGAATAAGCTGGCACTGAAGCACTATATTGCATCTGCAAAAGGAATTCAGATAGATGAGAATTCCATTTACGATATCCAGATTAAGAGACTCCATGAATACAAACGCCAGCAGATGAATGTACTTTATCTGATTCACAAATATCTGGAGATCAAGGCCGGCAAGACGCCCAGCAGACCGATCACAGCTATTTTCGGGGCAAAAGCTGCACCGGCATATATTATTGCCCAGGATATTATCCACTTGATTTTATGCTTGGAGAAAATCATAGAAAGGGACCCTCAGGTCAGTCCATGGCTGAAGGTGGTTATGATTGAAAACTACAATGTTACAGCAGCAGAAAAGCTGATTCCTGCCTGTGATATTTCGGAGCAGATTTCCCTTGCCTCCAAGGAGGCCAGTGGTACCGGCAATATGAAGCTAATGCTGAACGGTGCCGTTACCCTGGGAACGGAAGATGGTGCTAATGTGGAGATCCATGAACTGGTGGGAGATAAATATATTTATATCTTCGGTGAGTCCAGTGATGTGGTGATCGAGCGGTATAAAAATGGCTCTTATTGTGCCAGAGAGTATTATGAGAAAGATCCCGATATCCGTCGTGCCATTGACTTTATTACCGGTGAAGAAATGCTTTCTGTGGGAAGTAGAACCCATTTGGAAAGGGTGAAGCGTGAATTGATTGAAAAAGATTGGTTTATGACCCTGCCGGACTTCAAGGCTTATATGGAGAAAAAGGAAACCGCATTCAGGGATTATGAGGATCGTCTGGGTTGGGCGAAAAAGATGTTGATAAATATCAGCAAGGCCGGATATTTCTCTTCTGACAGAACCATTGCAGAGTATAATGAGGAGATCTGGAAGCTGTAAGAGGGGTGAAATTTTGACCAATTCCATGATATAGGAAATGTTTACAAAACAGTAATAAAATATTAACAAAGAGCTCTTAAATGGTGGCAGAAATGTCTCGGTTTAAGGGCTCTTTTGATCATGAAATATCATATAATCATAATCGCAATGCATTGTAATAATAAAAACGAAAGAAGAGGAGACATTACTATGAGTGATGCAAATAATACAAAGCATGAAAATGTTGTGGTGCTTGCGATTTATATGATGAATATAAACGAGGCTATTCTGGAAATGAACTGCCTTATTGAGATGGATCAATATCGGACTTTTATAGCAAAATGTGTGCAAGTGATACAAGAGGAAACCGGACTGCTGGATGTGGTCGTACAAAACAGCTCCATATATGGTGTTTATAGTAATCTGACCGATATACATACTTTGCAAAAGGTGGCAACAAAAATCTATGACCTGAATGAAAATAGGGCGGAAACTCTGGTATATGGAGTGGGAATTGCTAAGGGAAGAGCAGAAAAAATAAATATTGAAGTGTCAGACCAAAATTGGAAGTTGGCAATGTGGCTTGGTAATGTACTCAAAAGAGCAGATGCAATGGCTCAGCAGGCAATCTGTGACGGCACACATCGGGTTTTTTCAGCAGAGCATGAAATATAGCCTTATCACACAAAAATACCGTTTGCGTTTGCAAGCGGTATTTTTGCGTCGTGATTTATTCAGAGAAACATCAGAGTCTTAATACTCCAATACAACCATCTGATGACAGTCAATTTTCTTTACAGTGAAAGAAACCTTACCCTCTTCACAGGTAAAAGGAAGCGGTGCCTTCTGTGGAGCCAGATAAATATTTTTAATCTCCTTAGGAAGATTTAAAGTGACATCTGTGTCATAAACAGGTATAATATCCTCGATGATCTCAATACCTTCGCCACGTTTGACAGGGGAAGCATAGAGTAAGTGATTAATATATCGGTTTTGTTCCTTCTGCTCCATGAGGGTGGTAACGCCCTGCGCTCCCAGATTGGTCTTTAAGGTAATGTTTTCTCCTAAGAGCTTATCCAGAGCGAACTCTACCAGGCGCTTTAAGATCAGGGAGCCATTTTCCGCATATTCAGTGAATACCTGCCAGTTGATGTAGATACCATCTTTGCCCTCTGACATACCGGGACCGGCGAATTCTTCAGAATTGGGAGTGTGTCTGTGGGAGCAGAAATGTTCTGCGGTGCGGTTAAAATATGGATTTTCCTGCTTTGCCAGCATCTCGCCGGTAGTAAGTGCAGTGACTTCACCTTGAGAATACATAATATAAGCTGCATCATACAGACCTTCCATTTCGAACAATGGACGGATGTAAGCGGGATTGTAAGCAGACTCTCCTACATAGTCCACCCCGAAATCGTAGGCAAAGGCATCCTTATCATCATACAGACCGGATTTACCGCTGGCTAAAAGCTTTCCTCCGTTTGAAAGGAAAGCATCCAGCTTTTCTTTTAAGGAAGGGGTAATCCGTTCTTCGTCCGGCAGAATAATAACTTTATACTCATTAAAGTCTGCTTCTGCATCTATCACATTAAATAAGTATTTGCCTTCCAAAAGAACTCTGACAGCTCCCGCATCTGTTTTGGTATTCTTGCCAACCTGACCGGTTCCGAAAGTGCCGGTATAGGCTTCAAAGGACAGGATTGCTACATCTGCAACCGGAGTAACCTGATACAGCCATTCTTCCTTTTTTTCCAACTCACCGTAAGCAGCTCCGATCAATTTGTATGTAGCCATGTCCATTTCTCCGGTAGGATGCAACTGATCACCGATGGAGCATTTTGCACCATTTGCAGCGGAGAGGGCTGCTTCATAGCGTAAAGCGTTAGGGTGCTTAAAGCCGCCGAATTCACCCCAGGACTGGTGGAATTTACCGGTCATACCTAAGAAATCCATTCCCAGCGTCTGTGCATAACGGGCAGAAAGAGGGAAATGATCATATCCCCAACCACCGGTTGGAAGACTTTCC
>JAZUCP010000095.1:0-8395 GCA_045639165.1 Acetatifactor sp.
TTTTCCAGTGCCTGAAGGGCATATGGAAAAAGCTCCGCCATCTCTTCCGGTGATTTCACATAATACTGACCGCCTTCGTAGCGCATACGATCCTCGTCTGCCAGTTTTTTACCGGTCTGCAGACACAAAAGGATATCATGCGGCTCCACGTCGGAGGCATAGGTATAATGTACATCATTAGTTGCCACTAAAGGTATCTGAAGCTCCCTGCTCATACGCATAAGCTCCATATTTACCTGCTGCTGCTCCGGAATGCCATGATCCTGCAGCTCCAGAAAATAATTGCCCTTACCAAAACAGCTCTCATATTTCCGGGCACTTTTTCTCGCCTCATCATACAGCCCTTTGGCTATATATCTTTGCACCTCTCCCGCCAGACAGGCTGAAAGTGCAATGATCCCCTCATGGAATTCCCGCAGCACTTCCATATCCACACGGGGTCTGTAATAATACCCTTCCGTAAAGCCTCGGCTGACAATCTTCATCAGGTTTGCATATCCGGTATTGTTTTCCGCCAAAAGTACCAGGTGATAATATCTGTCCTCACCACCGGTCACTTCCTTATCAAATCTGGAATTTGGCGCAACATAAACCTCACAGCCCAATATGGGCTTGATTCCTTCTTCTTTTGCTGCCCTGTAAAAATCGATAACACCATACATAACACCATGATCTGTTATGGCTGCACTATCCATACCAAGCTCTTTTACCCGCTTTACATATTCTTTTATCTTATTCGACCCGTCCAAAAGAGAATATTCCGTATGAACGTGCAGATGTGCAAATGCCATGCTGTATCCCTCACTTTTATCTTATATTTCACTTACGATTACTATCATTATATATTTTTTCCCAAGCATTGACAAGACACAGCTTTACACCTTTCACCCTTTTCGATATAATATTCTAGAAAAATATTTTGTAGATGATTACGAAATATTCATTAGGTAATTGCGAAACTTTTTTCTACTTTGGGAGAATAGCGGGGCATGGGCAAAAAAATGTTTTAATTACATGCCTGGGGCATATATATAGAAATTATTTTATCAGACCCCGTATTTCTTTAAACATTGAAGTGGTAAGTTAAAAGTAGACACCACCCAAAAATAAGTAGACATGGTGTATAATGTAGTAAACTATTATATTTCTTGCTACACAGGAGGTGCTATTTATGATCCCAAAAGAACAACGTGTAACAATTGGAAAAGAAATCGTAGACGGATTGATTTCGCCAATCGAGGCTGGTAAAAAGTATGGTATATCCAGATCAGCGGCTCAAAAGTATGCCACGGATTATCGTCGAGACAACGGATTACCTGTACGTTCACACCCACCATTAAAAAATGATGCCCAATCCGTTAAACTGAAGAACGGTGCTCTTTCTTTTGACTTAGAAGACTATCAATCTATGACAAAGGAACAATTAATTGAAGAACTTATTAAATCAAAGATCAATGAGGCACGAGCAAAAAAAGGATACGAAGTGAAAGGGGGTGGGCAAAACAAGGAGTTCATTTCTTTAAGCAACAAGAATTCGAAATCATAATGGAGTTGTCAGGCGATTTCCCGGTTGCTACATTATGCCGCCTTATGAATGTTAACCGAAGCGGTTTCTATAAGTGGAAAAAGCGATTAGAACATCCATCAAAACGTCTTCAATCTTTTGTAAGCGATCTGGCATTGTTTCGGGAATACCATTCAAAATATCCTTCCCATGGGTATCGCTGGCTGAATGCAAAAATACGCCTGGATACCGGATTAAAAGTGTCTGATCAATATGCTCACAAATGCTGCAAAACGCTGGGAATTGTAAGCAAATCAAAACATTATCGTTATAAGAAGCCTGGCGATCCATTTAAGGTATATCCCAATCTGCTGTCTACCGGTCTGAATATCAATGGACCATTACAGTGTGTAGCAAGTGATATGACTGCATTCAGGCTCAAAGGTGTTTATTATGAATTGACCCTGTATATGGACCTTTGGAATAATGAAATCTTAACGTATTCGCTCTCGGCACGAAAAGGGGATCGTATGACGTATATCTGTGGACTGAATGATTTGCTGTCCATAAAGCAAAACTATCCTGAATTAGAAATGATCCTTCATACTGACCAAGGTTCCGTATATGCATCCAAAAGTTTTAACGAACTTTTGCCGTTATATAACATTGTTCATTCCATGTCTCGTGCAGGGACTCCAACAGACAATGCAGCCATGGAGTCAATCAATGGATGGTTGAAAACAGAAATGTTTATTGACCTCCACTTAACAAGCAACGAGAACATCGAGAATGAAATCAATGAGTATATAATGTTCTTCAATGAAGAACGACCTGCATACTCATTAAATTATCTGACACCAAAACAATATAGGGAGTATTATGCCCAGTTTTGAGTGTATAAAAGTTGAAGAAGATGTCTACTTTTTGTTGACTAGTGCAAACTATTCAAAATTTAGCCCTTTTTGGGTCGCAAATCTTAGTTAGAGTTAAAAAGACCCTAGTTTTTACGTTTTATTGGGCTTTTGGGGGCTATATAAGCTTCTGATGCCCAAGGGGCCTTATAAATATATCTGACACAGGATAACTGTTAGACAAAGAAAGTTAAATTTCTCTCTTTTGACTATGAGAAGGATGACGAAAGCTTTAAAGTTTTAAAATTATTTCACTTTCCTCTTCTCTATTGTGTAAAAAAATGGTATGATATATAGAATAGCAAGAATAGGTTTCATAAGTTCGCATGTGAAACGCAGAAAAGAGGCAAAATATGGACAAGATTATTTTGACAGGCGACAGACCTACAGGAAGACTTCATGTAGGACATTATGTAGGAAGCTTGAGAAGAAGAGTGGAATTGCAGAATTCCGGAGAATATAAAAAGACATTTATTATGGTTGCAGATGCTCAGGCATTGACGGATAATTTTGAGAATCCTGAAAAGGTTCGTCAGAACATTATCGAAGTTGCACTGGATTATTTGGCATGTGGACTGGACCCTCAGAAATCTACTCTGTTTATTCAGTCACAGATTTCAGAGTTGTGTGAGTTATCCTTTTATTATATGAATCTGGTTACGGTGTCCAGACTGCAGCGTAACCCTACTGTAAAGAACGAGATTCAGATGAGAAATTTTGAGGCCAGCATTCCGGTAGGATTCTTTACATATCCTATCAGTCAGGCGGCGGATATCACCGCATTTAAGGCCACAACGGTTCCAGTAGGTGTGGATCAGTTGCCAATGATCGAGCAGACCAGAGAGATTGTTCACAAATTTAATACCATCTACAAAGAGGTGCTGGTGGAGCCGGAAGCATTGCTTCCTCAGAATGATGCTTGTATGCGTCTTCCGGGTATTGACGGCAAGGCCAAGATGAGTAAGTCTTTGGGTAACTGTATTTACCTTGCAGATACAGCAGATGATGTTCGCAAGAAGGTTATGAGTATGTATACAGATCCTACTCATCTTCTGGTATCCGATCCGGGACATTTGGAAGGCAATACGGTATTTACCTATCTGGATGCCTTCTGTAAGGAAGAGCATTTCGGAAGATATCTGCCGGATTATGCAAATCTGGATGAATTAAAGGCACACTATACCAGAGGCGGTTTGGGAGATGTGAAGGTGAAGAAATTCCTGAACAATGTTCTCCAGGAAGAGCTGGAACCAATCAGAGAACGCAGAAAAATGTTTGAAAAGGACATTCCTGAGATTTACAATATCCTGAAGAAGGGCAGCGAAGTGGCAAGAGAAACTGCTGCTCAGACCTTGGATGAAGTAAAAAGTGCAATGCGTATAAACTATTTCGATGATAAAGAATTGATTGAGGCACAGGCGGCAAAATATGAAGTATAGTAATGAAAAAAACAAAAGACAAGAGCCCGTATATCTGCTGATCGGTGGAGTGATATTTATTGTATTTATCGTACTCTACTGTGTTATCGTATGGAGCATCACTCATAAAAAGGACGATGATATTATTATCAGCACCAACACTATGGTCACAGAGAATTCTACCGTTTCCTCAGAAACACCGGAAAGCTCCGATGTGGTTGCACCGGTTGAGAGCAGTGAGGAGGAAAGCAGTGAGGAAGCAAGTCTGCTGGACGGTGTGGATTATAATGATACCAGCAATGATATGGGATTGAAATTTGCACCGGTTGAAGATTTGGTAACTGCAAAGGATGTAACCAACCTGCGTAGTGAACCTAGCACTTCTCAGGGTAAGGCTACCGTATTGGCACAGCTTCGCAATGGTGAAACGGCCATCCGTATCGGAAGGGAAGATGTTACCGGCTGGTCTAAGATTGTTTATAACGGACAGATCATGTACGCCTCCACAAATTATCTGATTGTAGTGGAAGAAACAGAATAAATCATAAAAAACCTCTTTTTGGGACATTCTAAAGTCAAGTAATGAATGTTTAAAAGGAGGTTTTTTATGTCCGGAAAAATGATGGGAAGGGCCAGTGTGTGTTATGATGCACCGGTCTATATTGTAAACAGTGCCAGTGTGGTGGGAAAAAAAGAAGGAGAAGGTCCTCTGGGCCGGTTGTTTGATCATGTGGGGGATGATGATCTCTTTGGCTGTAAAACTTGGGAAGAGGCAGAAAGTACTCTGCAGAAGGATGCCATTTATCTGGCACTGAAGAAGGCAGATGTGCAAGCGGAGCAAGTCCGCATTTTATGTGCAGGAGATCTGCTGGGTCAATCCATGGCTTCTTCCTTTGGTGTAGCATCTTTTCAAATCCCTTTGCTGGGATTGTACGGAGCCTGCTCCACTTGTGGAGAAGGCTTGATGGTAGCCAGTATGCTGATCAGTGCAGGCTACGCAGATAAAGCGGTCAGTGTTACCTCCAGCCATTTTGCCAGTGCAGAAAAGGAGTTTCGTTATCCTTTGGAATACGGCAATCAAAGGCCCTTGTCTGCAAGCTGGACTGTCACCGGCAGCGGTGCCTTTGTACTGTCTAAAGATATGGACAAAGGGGCAAGAGCAAAGATTACAGGTGTGACCACCGGAATTATAACGGATTATGGTTTGAAGGACTCCATGAATATGGGAGCTTGCATGGCCCCTTCTGCCGCATCCACCATCAAAATGCATTTGCAGGATTTCAGACGTAACCCGGAGTATTATGATAAGATCATTACCGGCGATCTTGGAAGTGTAGGAAGTAAGATTCTTTGTGAATTATTGTTAAAGGAAGGTTATGATATTCAAAAGCTGCATATGGACTGTGGCGTGGAGATCTACGATGCAGAGACTCAGGATACCCATGCGGGAGGAAGCGGCTGTGGCTGCAGTGCAGTAACCCTTTCGGCTTATATCCTAAAACAATTGGAAGAGCACAACTGGAATCGGGTATTATTCCTACCCACAGGTGCTTTGTTGAGCAAGACCAGTTTTAATGAAGGGTTGACGGTGCCTGGAATTGCTCATGGAGTTGTGATTGAGAGTATTTAGGTCTTGCAAACTACGAATGATTTTAGTACAATAAAATACAGTTCCCGGTTATTCTTAAGAGGATAAAGGGATAAGCAGTTTAAATTAAGGGCGGGGATATTGATGCGTAGAATGGAGTTTAAAATGGAGCGTCCCGGACTGTTGGAAGTGGGACAGGATATTAGTGTTACGGAGGGACTTTTGCCCAGTAACTATTATTATACCATTGATCCATCTTTGGCTATGTCGGGAAATATTCCCTTCCGTTACCGGTTAAAGTCCAGGCATGGAAGGGTGATGGATATTATTGAAAATGCCAGAGGCTTCTATGTGACGGTTGAATTTGACGAACCGGAAGTAAACATGAGATAAAAAGGAGAGAAAGATATGTTAAAAAAAGTGGCAACAGACAAGGCACCTGCAGCAATCGGACCATACTCACAGGCGATCATCGTGGAGAAGATGCTTTTTACTTCAGGACAGATTCCTCTGGATCCGGCTACCGGCCTGATCGTAGGAGAGGATATTACCCAGCAGGCAGAGCTTGTAATGAAGAATCTTGGTGAGATCTTAAAAGAAGCAGGAACAGATTATACCAAGGTTGTGAAGACTACATGCTTTTTGGCAGATATGGGCGATTTCGCAGCATTCAATGAAGTTTATGCAAAGTATTTTACAGAAAAGCCCGCAAGAAGCTGTGTGGCAGTAAAGACCCTTCCAAAGAATGTTTTGTGTGAAGTAGAAGCAATTGCTTATCTTGGTTAGTAAATGGTGGGAGAGGACATTTCCGGACAGAGATGCCTCTCCCTTCTACTGAAATGAGGAGAATTATGAAAAACAGTAAGAATATTGTTTTGATCGGAATGCCCGGTGCGGGAAAAAGTACGGTAGGAGTGGTTACCGCAAAGAAGCTGGGCTATAAATTTCTGGATTCCGATCTGGTGATTCAGGAAAAATATGGAAAGCTGCTCCACGAACTGATCTCAGAGCATGGGGTGGAGGGCTTTTGGAAAATCGAAAATGATGTAAATGCAAGTTTGGATGTGGAGAATACTGTGATTGCTACAGGAGGAAGTGCAGTTTACGGGGATGAGGCAATGCAACATCTTCGAAGCATTGGAACTGTAATCTACCTAAAACTATCTTACGAAGAGATCGAGGACAGACTGGGGGATTTAAATGCCAGAGGCGTTACCCTGCAGCCGGGACAGACATTGAAGGATCTTTATAAAGAAAGAACGCCGCTTTATGAAAAATATGCAGATGTGATTGTGGACTGTAATCATAAATATCTTAGACATGTGGCGGGAGAGATCACCGGGATATGCAGGAATGCACAGGAGGAAGCATAATGAAGGTGAATACAAGACTACATAGCTTCTATCTGTTTCTGGCGGCATGTATCTGGGGAATGGCTTTTGTGGCACAGAGCAAGGGCATGGAGTACATGGACCCTTTTACCTTTAACGGAGTCAGATGTCTGATCGGTGCCATTGTCCTTTTCTTCTTCATCCTTGTGAGAAATAAGGTGACAGGAAGAAGCTTAAAGGAATTGGACTGGAAAGTGACGGGACTGGGAGGACTTTCCTGTGGACTGTTTTTGACTTTTGCCAGCATGCTCCAGCAATATGGTATTGTGTATACTACGGTAGGAAAGGCCGGATTTATTACAACCCTATATATTATATTTGTACCTATTGCGGGGATCTTCTTTCGAAGGAAGGTATCCAAGACGGTATGGGTGGCAGCAGTCATGGCAGCCATTGGCATGTATCTGCTGTGTATGACAGAAAGCTTGAGCTTAAGCAAAGGCGATGCATATGTCTTTTTATGTGCCATTTTCTTTACCGGACATATTATGGTGATCGATTATTTCTCGCCTAAAAGCGATGGTGTGGTGATCTCCTGTATACAGTTCGCAGTCAGCGGTACTCTGTGTACCATTGCTGCATTTATCTGGGGCAATCCCGGTTGGAGCCAGATCACTAGCGGGGTATCCACCCTGCTGTATGCAGGTGTAATGTCCTGTGGTGTGGCATATACCTTACAGATCGTGGGACAAAGAGGCGTGAATCCCACCATTGCAGCATTGTTAATGAGTCTGGAATCCGTCATCGCAACCATTGCAGGTGTGATCGCCTTTAAGATTGGTTTCTTAACCATGGATCAGACCATGACCCCAAGACAGGTGCTTGGATGCGTCATCGTGTTCCTGGCGGTCATTCTGGTGCAGCTGCCTTCCGAGTGGTTTGAAAAGAAGCGATAATCCATACATAATTTTCAAAAAATTAAGAATAATATTCCATAGAACAGCTTTAGGATGGTTGGAGGCGAGTATATGGAATATATGAATGCATTTATCGTTGGGGGATTGATCTGTGCACTGGCACAGATCCTCATGGAAAAGACAAAGATGATGCCCGGAAGGATTATGGTATTGTTGGTGGTTTTGGGAGCTGTAATCAGCTTTATGGGATGGTATGAACCCTTTATGGAGTTCGCCGGAGCAGGTGCCAGCGTTCCCCTTCTGGGATTTGGAAATATCCTGATGAAGGGTGTGAAAGAAGCAGTGGACGAAAAAGGCTTTTTAGGTCTGTTCACAGGCGGATTGAAAGCCGGAGCAGTGGGAAGCAGTGCGGCACTGATCTTCGGGTATCTGGCAAGTTTGGTATTTAAACCCAAGATGAAGGGGTAGGGATAGGTGGCTACGAAGTGGCCACCTATTTAATATTGCAAAGGCCACTTTACAGCCTCTCAAATGGTATCTCCTTCCGGGACAAAAACTGCATCAAAGCCCGATCCCAGATTTCATCCGGTTCCTTGCTCATGACGAAGGTATTGAATGCGCTTCCGGTGGTGAGGATGGTCTGGGAGCCATCGTATTTGATGGTAAGAACCAGAGCCTTTACCTGTTCCGGAGGGATGCTGCATTTTCCGGCAGCCATAAGCTTGC
>JAZUCP010000096.1:0-8393 GCA_045639165.1 Acetatifactor sp.
CTTCCCCTACAAATTGATGGCATGGATAGAGATCACCCCATGGTGTTACTGCCATATACTCTGTTCCTGATCCACAACCGGATATACGTTTATAAACACAAGGGCCACCTGTTAAATCAATCATATAATGGTAGAATGTAAATCCGCGTCCTTCCTTTTTACGTTTTATCATTTCTTTTGCAAGGATTTCGTATTGTTCTTTTACAATTTCTAAATCTTCAGCTGTCAATACCGCCGGATCATCTGCTGCACCAACAACCGGTTCCATACTAAGTTCTGTAAATCCAAGATCTGCCATATGAAATACGTCTTTTGTAAAGTCAGGATTTGCATGTGTAAATGTCCCACGCATATAATAGCCTTGACCCCCACGCGCATCTACTAATTTTTTAAACTTGGGAACAATCTTTTCATAACTTCCATTTCCGGCATAATCAACGCGAGTACGGTCATGAATTTCTTTACGCCCATCTAAACTGAGTACTACATTACTCATTTCCTTATTAGCAAACTCAATCACATCATCATCGATTAGCATTCCATTTGTTGTTAATGTAAAACGGAAATTTTTATTGTAAATTTTTTCTTGTGTTCTCGCATATGCAACTAATTCTTTTACAACGTCCCAGTTCATAAGAGGTTCGCCGCCGAAAAAATCAACCTCCAAATTTCTTCTTGTACCGGAATTAGCAATCAGGAAATCAAGTGCCTGTTTTCCGACATCAAAGGTCATTAAGGCTCTTTCTCCATGATACTTTCCTTGACTTGCAAAACAATAAGAGCAATTCAAATTACAAGTATGTGCTACGTGAAGGCATAATGCTTTAATTACATTTCCGGATCGTTCTTTGAATGTACCTGCCTTATCAGCAAATGTATCCTCTGTATATAATTTTGCAGCTTTCACAAGACTTTTTACATCTTCAATACAAAAACGAAGTTCTTCTTCTGTAACATCTTCCCTATTTCCATATTTTATCATCATATCAGCAACAATCTCATCTGATGTTTTCTTTGGAAACAATTTAATTATGTCGTATGCAACTTCATCTACCACATGAATAGAACCCGAACACGTATCTAACACTATATTATATCCATTTAATTTATATTGATGTACCATCTTTATATCCCCCTTTAATCGCCTTTGCAACATTAAAAATGCTGCCAACTCGGGCAGCATTTTTATGATTCTTAAAACAAATTATTCTTCTGTTTTTTCACATGCCTGGTTAGCTACACCACAGCTTGTTTTGCATGCTGACTGGCAAGAAGTCTGGCATTCACCACAGCCACCGTTTTGTGCACTTTCACATAAGTTACGTGTTTCAAGTGTTTTAATTCTTTCCATGCTTAACATCTCCATTTTATTAATTTTTATAAGTTTTCAAAAACCTTTATACTAATGATATCACGTCCATTTATTCACGTCAATATTTTTTACAGCATCAATCTGTAAATGTTCTCCATATCCTTTTCTTTCAGAACAACAAAGCTTCCCAAAGTTCCGTCATTTCCGTTACCGTAGGCAGCGGTATGAGCCAAATAAGAAATATCTTCTTCCTTGCCGCCCAGTTCAGTCATAGTCTGGGGCATTCCAATAGACTTCAGAAAAACGCGAAATGCGTGAATACCTGCTTTTGCAGTCATTTCCGGATGCTGGAAATCCATGGGGCATCCCCACACACGATTGGCAAGCTGAGCAAAACGCATCACATCATGATTCATGTTGTATTCCATCCACGCCGGAAATACAACAGCCAAACCGGCACCATGAGCACAATCATACAGCGCTGAAAGTTCATGTTCAAGATCGTGACTCGCCCAATCCTGATCGCGGCCAACTCCACAGCAATTGTTATGCGCCATCATACCCGCCCACATTATATTGGCTCTTGCCTGATAATCATTGGGATTCTCAATAACTTTCGGTGATTCATGAATCATCGTCATCAACAAACCTTCAATGACACGGTCTGTTACCTCTACATCTTTTGTATTGGTGAAATAACGTTCAAGCAGATGGGCCATGATGTCAGTGATACCACAAGCCGTTTGATAGGCCGGCAGCGACTGAGTCAACTCAGGATTCATGATAGAGAAAACAGGGCGTAAAGCATCGCCTCCCGCGCTGCGCTTAAGCATTCCTTCTTCCTTGGTAATGACCGATCCTGAACTTCCTTCACTACCTGCGGCGGCAATCGTCAATACGGTCGCCACCGGCAATGCACTCTTAACTGCTTTTCCACTGTAAAAATCCCAGAAATCTCCATCGTATACTGCACCTAAGGCAATGGCTTTTGCGGAGTCAATCGTACTTCCGCCGCCAACAGCCAGAACAAAATCTACTTTTTCCTTTTTACAGAGTTCAATTCCTTCATACACAAGACCACTTCTGGGATTCGGCTTTACACCACCCAGTTCTACGAAGGACAAGCCTTCGTTGTATAAAGAAGTTTTTACTCTATCCAGCAAGCCGGAACGAACTACACTGCCACCTCCATAGTGAATCAACACTTTTGTTCCACCAAATCGTTTTACATATTTGCCGGCATTGTTTTCTTCGCCTTTACCGAAAACGAAATAAGTAGGACTATAAAACGTAAAATTATTCATAACAATAATACCCCCTGATAAAATACAATTATATTTTAATTATAGTATAATGTAGCAAAAAAAGATAGAAAAAAAACTATCGAATACGAGTGGAATTAAATATTTTTCAATCTTCTCGTTTGATTTAATACAACCGTAATTGGTCACACCTGTTACATACTACAATTGCGTTTTATATAATTCCACCGTACGATTAGAGCAAGCTTGCATCATGCTATATCCGTGCAACATTCGCAATCCGCTTCGCTTCCTGCTCATGTACGGCTTTCGCCGTATGCCGTCGCATCGCAAAAGACACCTCTGTAAGCAAGCTTACTCGGTGTCTTTTTCTCACGCCGCCGCACGGACTCAATGCTCCAACATATTTTCAATAAAAATCCCGTACCCTTTTGTTGGGTCATTGACTAGTACATGTGTAACAGCTCCGATTATCTTTCCATCTTGAATAATGGGGGAACCGCTCATGCCTTGCACGATTCCGCCAGTCATCTCAATCAATCGACTGTCTGTAACTCGAAACTCAATTCCCTTATTGATATTATCATTATCCAGGTGGACTCCGGTGATTCTGATACCATAATATTCGGACTGGCCGTTGACGGAACACAGGATTTGTGCATCATCAATCTGGATTTCCTGCTTCAAGCCGATAGGAATTGCAGGCTGATCCATCATGATTTCGGCGGTATCATTACAATTTCCGAAGATTCCTTCCGGGCCGTTATAATCGATATCTCCCAGGATCTTAGATTCATCATAAATGATCCTGCCTGTCAATTCTCCGGGATCACCGTTGATCCCCCTTTGAATGGAGACAATCTCCGTCTGATACAAGGTACCATCTTCTAATTGCATGAGCGTGCTGGTATCCACATCACTCACACCATGTCCCAGAGCACCGAATCGTCCGTCTGCATCGATATAGGTCATGGTTCCGATTCCCTGTGCATTATCCCGAATCCATATCCCCAATTTATATTCTTTATCCTCATTTAAAATGGGCTTTATGCTTACATCCATCGGCTGTCCGTTTCGCTCGATCTGCAGTACAATCTCTTTTCCATCACATTTACGAATCATTTCCATGAAAATATTTTTATCATTTACCACTGTTCCGTTTATTGCCTTGATATAGTCTCCGCTGTGGAGAATATATTTTGCCGGAGAATAAATCAGACCATCCATGCCCTTAAATTCTCCAACACCAATCACAAGTAACCCATCGGTCTTTACGTACAAGCCAATAGGCTCCCCCACCGGGATCAGCTCCTTGTCACTGATGACCTGTATGTTAACCTGCTTAAAAGGAATAAAACCAAACAATCTGACATTCATTAAATACTGATTGCTCTTTTCCGTATTCAAAGTAATCTGTTGGCTTAGGTCAATCTGAACAGACTCTCTGGGAATGTTGGAGATTCCGCTTTCACTGGCTGCCAATATTTCCCCCACCAAAGGCAGGTCAAAATCCCAATTCTCCTCCTCTCCGGCTTTTACACGCAAAACAGACGGAATCTGATTATACAGATCATAATATACAATTCCTCCCAGCAAAACGCTGAAACATGTTAAGGCCACGCATAAACTATAACGGTAAATACGCAGCCTTTTCTTCCTCCGCTTCCAGTAGTCTAGAATAATTACAATATCTTTATTCTCAACAGGAGAAGCTTCTCTATTTATTTTTTTGCTGTTTTTATCATTTATTTTCATGGGCCAATCACATCCTCTCATCACTGAGATTAGTATGTGAAGTTTTGGTCCATTTCATAAACAGATCTGATAATTATTTATTTTTCCACTCCACAGCCTGAGCACGCATCTGTTTTGCATGAACCATAGCTGTTTCTGTCAGATCGTCACTTCCCAGAAGTCTGGCAAGCTCTAACAGGTTTTCTTCATTTTTTAATTCCCGGATTTCTGTCACTGTTCCGGTTTCGTTTCCATTTTTTTCAATCAAATAATGTTTATCGGCCATGGCTGCGATCTGAGGCAAATGTGTGATGCAGATCACTTGATGTGCCTGTGCAGCAATATTTAACTGTTCGGAAACCTTCCATGCGGTTTTACCGCTGATGCCTGCATCGATTTCGTCAAAAATCAATGTATCAACTGCATCCTTGGATGCCAGTACGGTCTTGATAGCCAGCATGATTCTGGACAATTCACCACCGCTGGCCACCTGGCCAAGGGATTTGATTGGTTCACCCGGATTGGTTGATATCTTAAACTCTACATCATCCATTCCTTTGGCACTGAATTCATCTGTTTTCTTTACTTCAATGGCAAACTGCACTGTCAGGAAGTTTAACTGTAGCAAAGATTCCGTTAATTGTTTTTCCAAAATCTTTGCATTTTTGCTTCGGATTGCAGAAAGCTTATCACTCACAATTGTAAGTTCTTTTTCCAATTCCTTCCGCTGTCTTTCCAGTTCTTCCATGTAAAGACTATAATCTGCCAAAATTTCCAATCGATTCACCTTTTCTTGGTAGGCTTCCAGTATTTTTTCTATGGAATATCCATATTTGTCCTTTAAGCGGTTGATCTCATTCAAACGATCTTCCGTTTCTCTGAAATCCGCCTCATCAAATTCCAGATCTGAGAGATATCCGGCCAGCTCATGATTAAAATCAGACAAAAGTCCTTCAATCTGCAAAAGCTGTTCTTCCATCTGCTCAATCTGTGTATCGTACTCGGATACATAGCTTATGCATCTTAGAGCTCGTCCCAGCATACCTGCTGCATCGGAATGATCCATGCCTCCCGTATACTGATAACATTCCCCTAGATATTCCGTAATCTTTTTACTGTTTACCATCTTTCGATAGCTTTTTTCCAATTCCTCATCTTCTCCGGGGATCAAATGGGCATTCTCTATTTCATTGACTTCAAAGGTCAACAGATCCAGTTCCCGAACTCTGGCTTCCTCATCCATGGATTCCTGCTTAATCTTATTTTGAAGGTCTCTCATATTATGGCACAGGCTTTTTACTTGTTCCAGAACCTTTTCCCCTTCCGGACCACAAAAGCTGTCTAAAATCTCCAGATGTTTCTTCTTATTTAACAAGGACTGGTGCTCATGCTGTCCATGAATATCGATCAAGATTGCCGCCAGTTCCTTGATCTGCCGCAGTCCCACTGTCTCTCCATTGATTCGGCTGACACTCTTCCCGGCAGAAAGTCTTCTGCTGATGGTCACCGTTTCTTCCGGCTCGATATCCAGTTCTTTTAATTTATCTGCCACCGTCTCATCACAGGAAAATGTAAGCTCAACAAGTGCATTTTCAGCACCTTTGCGCAGCATCTCCTTATCAAATTTGGCTCCCAATGCCAAATGAATGGAGCCTAATAAAATGGATTTACCTGCACCGGTTTCACCTGTCAGAATGTTCAGACCCTCTCCAAAGTCCACTTCTGACTCTTCGATCAATGCAAGATTTTTAACATGCAGATTTAATAACATATGCTTCCTCTTTTCTGCCTTCTCCTGCAGATAATGTACTCTCCCTAACGCTCAATCATCTTATGAAGCTTGTTCATCAATGCAACGGTTTCCTCTGTGGTACGAACTGCGATCATAATGGTATCATCTCCCGCAATACAGCCTACCACTTCATGAAGCTTCATGTTATCGATAGCCGCTGCAACAGCCATGGCCATTCCTGAAACCGTCTTAACCACTAAAATATTTTGAGCCATATCCATGGATACAAATCCATCTTTTAAGACTCTGATAAACTTGTCTTCCAGATGGTGATCTTCATGCTTTAATATGACATACTTCTGTCGTCCGCTTCCAATGGGTACTTTTGAAAGCTTCAGCTCCCGGATATCTCTGGAAACAGTTGCCTGTGTTACCACATAACCTGCATCCTTCAGATAACCTGCCAACTCTTCCTGGGTTTCAACATTATATTTATTAATGATATCCACGATGGCTTTATGTCTGATTTTCTTCATCATTCCCGCCTTTCCGTGTGAATTCTGCACACTACTCACTTAATTTTTTATGTAATACATCCAGGAAGCTGGCCTTACTGATTTTAATAATATCCGTGGTTTTATCCGATTGATAAATACAAATACAATCTCCGGTCTTTACGCTGACCATATGAGATCCATCAAAGTTTACATCCAGAGTCTGCACCTGCCCTTCTCGGCCTTCCGGTATTCTGATTTCGATCTGGTCCTCCGGCGAAAGCACAATGGTTCTTGCATTCAATGTATGGGGACAAATGGGGGTAATCATAATCATTTTTGCAATGGGATTGACAATAGGTCCTCCTGCAGAAAGATTATATCCCGTGGATCCGGTGGGGGTGGTCACAATGATACCATCCGCATGATAGGCATTTAATAGCTTGCCATTTACATAAAGATCAATTTTGATCAGCTTTAAAGAACCACTTCGGGAAATAACAATATCATTCAATGCCCGGTCATGATAAACTTCTCCGGTGGATTTTGTGACAGATCCATGGAGCATCATGCGGCTCTCCATTTCGAAATCGCCGCTGATCAATTTACTTAAAGCCTCTTCCAAATGATCCGGTTCCACTTCCGTCATATATCCCAAAGTTCCCATGTTCACACCGATAAGAGGAATACTTCCCTTCTTGGTGTCACAGGCAGCTCGCAACATGGTACCGTCTCCGCCCAGAACGATCATACAAAAAGCATCCTTGGTAATATGCTCTTCTTCAATTACAGTCCCATCGGGATTGGTCACAATGGTACATTTCTGCCCTTTGCTTTCCAAATAAGCCTTTATTCTATAAGTAGTCTCCCTTTTCGGGTCCTTGTGATGGTTGGTATAAATCAGAAAATGCTTCATATTCTCTCCTACTCTGCTTTATCCAGACTCAAATGTGCTTGATCAACAATCTCCCGGATGAATGCATTCCAAGTGTCCGTGTATGTGATACCACATTTTTCCTGAATGATCTGTTCCAGCAAATCCTCCCCATCCTTTTCTGTAAGATGGGCTTTTTCCAACGCTCTTTTTTCATTCTTCTGAATGTGCATAAGGTATTCAATATTGCCTTCCGGCCCTTTGATGGGCGAAAATTCCAGATGAAGAATATCAAATCCGATACAATCTGCATAATCTAAAATCTTACGAACCACCTCTTCATGAATGGATCTTTCTCTTACAACGCCCTTCTTACCCACTTTATCTCTTCCGGCTTCGAACTGGGGTTTGATCAGGCAAACCATCTGACCATTGTCTTTCAGAAGGTTTCTAGCCGGTATCAATATCTTGGTCAAAGAGATAAAAGATACATCCACGCTTGCAAAATCCAGTGAATCCGCTATATCTTCCGGTACCATATATCTGAAATTGGTCTTTTCCATACAGACAACGCGTTCATCATTGCGTAGCTTCCATGCAAGCTGTCCATGACCTACATCCACAGAATATACCTTGGAAGCTCCATTTTGTAACATGCAGTCAGTAAAACCGCCGGTAGAAGCTCCGATATCCATACAAATACTGCCATCCAGACTGATGTCCCAGCTTAACATCGCTTTTTCCAGCTTCAGCCCACCACGGCTTACATATTTTAACTGGGAGCCACGCACTTCCAATGTGATTTTACTCTCATCAAACATGGTTCCCGCTTTATCTTCCTTCTGTCCATTGACATACACATTTCCGGCCATAATAACTGCTTTGGCCTTTTCTCTGGACTGTGCATGTCCCTGATTCACTAATATAACATCCAAACGTTCTTTCATAATGATATACGCTCCAAAATGCGTTTTGTTACCGTATC
>JAZUCP010000097.1:0-24452 GCA_045639165.1 Acetatifactor sp.
GCCAGATCTCTGGTATTCTCCACCACCATGATCAGCTTATGGTTGCGACGTTCATTGGCACAAACAGGACATACCTCCCTGTCTGTCAGCGTAAAACACTGGCTGCAATATCTGACATTTGCCCTGGCTTCCACCATAATATTAGCCAGCCGATTCACCTTCTCCTTGGGCATATTGATCAGGTGAAATGCCAGTCTTTGTGCAGACTTATGCCCGATCCCCGGAAGTGCCGAAAATTCTTCAATTAATTTATTGATATGACCACTATACATATCCATTAGAAAGGAAATCCTCCTAAACCACCGGTCATTTTACCCATGAGCTGTGCACTTGCATCCTCTGCCAGCTTCAGTGCTTCATTGGTTGCTGCCACGATCAGATCCTGAAGCATTTCAATATCATCTGGGTCCACAACTTCTTCAGTCAGCTTCACGCGAACCACTTCCTTTTTACCGGACACAGTCACTTCCACCGCACCGCCGCCTGCTGTTGCAGTAAACTCCTTGGTTTCCAGTTCCTTCTGTCCTTCCTCCATCTGACGCTGCATTCTCTGCGCCTGCTTCATCAGATTATTCATATTTCCCGGCATTGCGCCTCCGGGAAAGCCTCCTCTTTTTGCCATTTTTATGTCCTCACTTTCTTCTTAATTATATTGTAATAGAAGCTACTCTTCTTCTTCAATATCCATATGGATCAACTGGGACAGATCCACAAAATTATCCTGGAACTCTCTTTTGGTTCTCACTGCCTGAATGGATACTTCCACTTCTTTTTCCAGGAAATTGCTGATAATACTTTCCAGTCGGGCTTTATTCTCCGGATGCTCCGTAAAATGGTCCGAGGGCTGCCCGTCCTCTAAAACAATCTGCAGTCTGTTGTCCCCTCCAAGACTGAGCTTAGCATTTTTCAAATACCCCTTCATCGGATATTCTGTATTGCCCACAATACTGGGCCAGCTTCCTACGATGGTCTTAATATCCTCCGGAATGGCTTTGGGTAATTGAAGCTTGGGTTTAGCCGGAGCTGCACCTGTCTGAGGCTGTACGCCTTCCCCGGGAGCGGCCGCCATAACCACACCATTCTCAAGCTGCTCTTCCACATCCCGGATTCTCTCCAAAAGAGCGTCCGGACTAGTTTCCATGCTCGGTTTACATAATTTCACCAAGGCAATTTCCACCAGGATTCTTTTCTGGGTAGCATATCGAATCTGCCCTGAAAGATCCGAGAAAATACGAATATACCGCAAGATCTGATTCATGGAAAGAAGCTGTGCCTCTTCCTTCAATCGTTTTAAATTGTCCGTAGACATATCGATAACATCTTCCAGATTATCCGAGCTCTGCACCAGCATAAGATTGCGCAAATACCAGGTAAAATCCGTCACAAACTGTGTCAGCTCCCGTCCTTGCATAATGATCTCTTCCAATAAGGATACGCATTCCAACACGTCCTTGTCAAGTACATATCGCAGCAATCGGCTGAATACATCCGTATCCACCGCTCCCAGTACATCCAACACCTTATCATAGGTCAGTTCCGCACCCAGATGAAAAGCAATGCACTGATCCAGCAGACTGAGTGCATCTCGCATGGATCCATCCGCAGTCTTGGCAATATACTTCAGTGCCCGTTCCTCTACTGCTACGCCTTCCGCCTCAGTCAACTCCTGCATACGAGAGGTAATGGTCTCAATAGAAATCCTCTTAAAATCATATCTCTGTCATCTGGACAATATGGTAATAGGAAGCTTATGTACTTCCGTAGTAGCCAGAATAAAAATAACATAGGAAGGCGGCTCCTCCAAAGTCTTCAGCAAAGCATTAAAGGCTCCTATAGAAAGCATATGAACCTCATCGATAATATAAACCTTATATTTGCCCTGAGCCGGAGAATAGGACACTTCATCCACGATCTCTCGAATATTGTCCACACCATTATTACTTGCGGCGTCGATCTCAATCACATTCATACTTGCACCTGCCGCAATTGCCCGGCAGATCTGACATTCCCCGCAGGGACCTTCTTCTGTAGGGGACTCGCAGTTCACCGTTTTTGCAAATATCTTTGCCACCGTAGTTTTACCGGTACCCCGGGTACCGGTAAACAGATACGCATGTCCTATTCGATTTGCTCTTATTTGATTTTTCAATGTTGTTACGATATGGTCCTGACCCTTTACATCCAGAAATGTATCCGGCCTGAACTTCCTATACAGAGCTGTATATGACATACTTTTTTCCTTTCATTTGAAAAATGCTCACTGCATTCTTCCTGTGCGAATCCTTTCACACCTTAATCACCAAAACTGATGCCCAGCATTTTTGCTTCTTTAATAATAGATGCCTCGGGATCGATCATCTTCAACTTACCCGCAACCTCTTCCAAAGGAACCTTTACGATCTCACGATTCTTATAACCCACCATAAAACCGTACTCGCCCTTTAAGATCAATGCACCTGCCTCTGAGCCCAGTCTGCTTGCAAAGACACGGTCATAAGGACAGGGACTTCCACCACGCTGCATGTGTCCGGGAACCGTCACGCGCACTTCTCGGCCCGTCTTTTTCTGAATCTGCGCAGCCACCTCATAGGACACAGAAGGATAAGGGGAATTCTTCATCTTCTCCTTATATTCCTTCTTGGAAAGCCTAGCGTCCTTCTTGGAAATAGCTCCCTCCGCAACCGCAATAATGGTAAAACGGCTGCCGTTGGCATCACGTTCTTCAATCTTTTCAATCACCTTATCAATATCATAAGGAATCTCCGGAATCAAAATAATATCCGCACCACTGGCCATACCCGCATTCAAAGTCAGGAAACCAACCTTGTGGCCCATCACCTCTACAATAAATACCCGTCCATGAGACGCTGCCGTTGTGTGAATACAGTCAATGGCATTGGTGGCAATGTCCACTGCACTCTGAAAACCAAAAGTCATATCCGTTCCCCATAGATCATTATCGATGGTCTTTGGCAGAGTGATCACATTCAGCCCTTCCTTCCGAAGGAGATTGGCTGTTTTATGGGTACCATTTCCTCCCAGAATCACCAGACAGTCCAATTTCAGCTTGTAATAATTCTGCTTCATGGCTTCCACTTTATTGATACCCTTTTCATCCGGCTCCTGAATGGTCTTAAAAGGTGTTCGGGAAGTACCCAGAATCGTTCCGCCCTCTGTCAGAATACCTGAAAAATCCTTCCCCGTAAGCATCCTGAAATCACTATAGATAAGACCCTTATATCCATCTATAAATCCGTAGATCTCAACATCCTTCCTGCTGTACAAAATCGTCTTCACAACGCCTCGCATCGCTGCATTCAAGGCCTGACAATCTCCACCACTGGTAAGCATTCCGATTCGTAACATAATACATTCCCCTCCTTATACACTTTTCATGCTGAATATAGTATTCAGAGTTTTAATCTATTTTATCACAGATTTTGGTGGAGTGCAATGAGAGAACGTGAAGAGGCCGGGCGAATCAGAGAACAGGTTTTTAAAAATCCCCCTATTATCTTCCCGTGGCGGGTCGATAATAAGGGGATATGTATTTCCCTGATATTAGATCAAAGACTCATATAATGCGGTAATATCTTCTACGCTGGTTTCCTTTGGATTGCCGGGTCTGCATGCATCGTCATAAGCTGACTGTGCAAGGAAAGGAATATCTTCCTTTTTAACGATTTCCTTTAAGTCTGCAGGGATTCCAACATCTGCGGAAAGCTTCTTCACTGCGTCGATTGCAGCTTTTCTGTATTCTTCCTGGCTCATTGCATCTACGCCTGCTACACCCATTGCTCTTGCAATTTCACGATACTTTTCGCCGGTAGCTTCTGCATTGTATTCCATAACGGTAGGAAGAATGATCGCATTCGCTACTCCATGAGGTGTATCGTACAAAGCACCTAAAGGATGTGCCATGGAATGAACAATACCGAGACCTACATTGGAGAAGCCCATACCTGCAACATACTGGCCAAGAGCCATATCTGCACGTCCTTCCGGTGTGTTGTCAACTGCACCGCGAAGACTTCTTGCAATGATTTCAATGGCTTTAATGTGGAACATATCGGAAAGTTCCCATGCACCTGCGGTGATATAACCTTCGATGGCATGTGTTAAGGCATCCATACCGGTAGCTGCGGTAAGTCCCTTAGGCATGGTAGCCATCATTTCTGAATCCACAAATGCGACAACGGGGATATCATGTACATCCACGCAAACCATCTTGCGATTATTTTCTACGTCAGTAATAACGTAATTGATGGTTACTTCTGCCGCGGTACCTGCGGTTGTAGGCACTGCAAAAATAGGTACTGATTTATTCTTGGTAGGTGCAACACCCTCCAAGCTTCTTACATCTGCGAATTCCGGGTTTGCAATGATAATACCCACACCCTTTGCAGTATCCATGGAAGAGCCTCCACCGATTGCGATAATGTAATCCGCACCGGCTGCCTTGTATGCAGCCACACCACTCTGCACGTTTTCAATGGTTGGGTTGGGTTTGATATTAGAATAAATCTCATATGCAAGGCCTGCTTCATCAAGCACATCTGTAACCTTCTTGGTAACCCCGAATTTGATCAGATCCGGATCTGAACATACAAAAGCTTTTTTAAAGCCTCTGCTGATTGCTTCGGTTGCGATTTCCTTGATCGCACCTGCCCCATGATAAGATGTTTCATTGAGTACAAATCTGTTTGCCATAAGTTTTCTCTCCTTCTCTATCGATATTTCGATACTTTTATTATAAAGCTTTTCAGAGAATTCGTCTATGATTTAGAGATAACTTCTACAACAAATGCACCGGCAGTTCCTCTGTCAGGTGGCAACATTCATTACCCACTACGAATACGGTTTCGTTTCCGTAAACTCTCAATTCCGGAGCTTTTTCCGGAGCGGTCTGTTCCTGAACCGCTTCTTTTACAGCACTCTTCTTTGCTGTCTCTTTCTTCGGTGCAGCTTTTTTCGCCGCCGGTTTCTTGGCTGCAGTTTTTTTCGGTGCCGCCTTCTTTTCGGCCTCTGCTTTGGTTTCTACCGTCGCCTTCACTTCTTCCACCACAACTGCCTTCACTTCTTCACTTTTTACTTCTGCTGCCTTCTTGCTTGTTCTTGCAGCTCTGTTAATACTACCTGTTCCTACTGGCATCTCGATCAATCTCCTTTGCTAATTCCATATATTCCTTGGCACTTCGTGAGGATCTTTTATGAGCTCCCACCGGCTTACTTTCATCCTGTGCCCATTCAATCTCGCTGTCAATACGGATCACCTGATCAAATACATGTACGTCATCCGCAGCCTTTAATGCTTCGATGGTCTGCTTGTAATAATTCTTGCGACCGTCCACCTTTGTCACTGCGATACCCAAAAGCTCCAGCTTTTCATTCATATTGAAAACATCCTGAAGGAATTCAAACATATTGGCAACACCGAACAATCCCCAAGGGCTGGCCTCTACAGGCAGGATCACAAAATCCGAAGCACAGAGAACATTCATAACCCAGCCCCCCAGTGTGGGCGGTGCATCGATCAATATATAATCATAGGTTTCCGCTTCATAGATGTTTTTCAGGCATTTTTTCAGAATCAACTCCCGTTGCCATTTAGTAAATAATTCGTACTCCATATTGCTCATCAGGGAGGTGGAAGGGATCAGATCCAGGTTCTCATACTTTGTTGACACAATATAATCAGTCAGATCCTCCTGCTTTTTCACCGCATAGTAAAGATTCTTCTCTCCTGTGGCAAGTTCCAACACTTCCTCCTCTCCAAAAAAGGAAAGTGTCAGATTCATCTGCATGTCACCGTCGATTAAAAGTACCTTTTTCCCCATTTCAGCCAATGAATAGCCGATATTTGCACAGGAAGTGGTCTTACCGCTTCCTCCTTTATTGTTTGCAAATGCTATAACTTTAGTTTTCTTCTCCATACAAGCACTCTATTCCCTTTTCTTCAAAGTATGTCAGCCATTTTTCAGAAGGCTTTACATCCGTTACCACAATGTCAATATCCACAATATCACAGATTTTTGAAAAAGCAATGATCTCAAACTTGGTATAATCCACTGCCAGAATCCTCAGATCCGCAGACTTGAGCATGGTTTTCTTCACATGGGAGAATAATTCATTGGCATCGGTGATACCTCCCTCCATGTTGATTCCCTTGCAGGAAATAATGGCCTTATTCACATGATAGGAAGAAATATTCTCAACTGCCTTAGAACCCAATAAGGCCAGGTAATCCCCCAGCAGATTGCCGCCGGTGGAGATCACATTCCATTCACTGTCTCCGGTAAGTTCCAGAAGGACCTCAATGGAATTGGTGATGATGGTCAAATTCTTCTTTGACCGCAAGGCTTTAATGATAGAAACCGCCGTTGTACTTGGGTCCAATATAATATGCTCTCCATCATCAATCAGGCCCGCCAGAATCTCACCGATCACCCGCTTGCCCTGCATATTTTTCTTTCTACGAATATTAATAGGCGCATCCGCCTTATCATCCTCTTTCAGAACCGCACCGCCGTAGCCCTTGGTGACAATTCCCTGCTTTTCGAATCTTTCCAGATCGCGGCGGATGGTTTCTTCCGACACCGCAAACTGTTCGCTCAATTCACTGACTACGACTTTTTTATCTTCCTGGAGTTTTTCCAGTATTAACTGCCTTCTCTCTGCAGCCAGCATAACCCTCTTCCTCCCTAAATTTAGTATTATAACAAAAGCAGAACTATAATTCCTATGAGGGTCGTTGAAAAACGTCAGCGCTTAGCGAGGTGTTTTCGAGCTTAGCGTCTGCTACGTTTTTCACCGAGCGAGAGCGTGCCCGAATAGGAACTATATTTCTGCTTTTGCTTATAATCCTTATACAATCTTTCTGCAAATCTGTGCGTCAGGGCGTGCAATTACGGAGGAATCCAAGAACATTCCTCTGTCTCCCACGGTCTGCTTTGCTTTGTCGATAGCAGCCTGACAATCTGACACCTGACCGGTGATCAGCATATAAGACTTGCCGCACATACCTTTTGCCACGCGCAGCTCGATCAGCTTCACATCTGCAGTTTTTGCCGCAATATCCGCCGCCACAATAATGGATGCAGCATCGTAGGTCTCCAGAATACCCAAAGCTTCCACACCCTCAATATTGCTGCTTCCATAAATAGCCGGGAAGATGGATTCATCCGGATTACCCAGCACGAAGCTGCTGATCAGCTCGCCTTTTTCATAATTTTTTGCAGTATCCACAGCTGCAGTTACTGCACTCAGATCTCCTGCGATCAATGCAATGTATTTACCAGGGCAGACAGTCTGTGCTTCCAAAAGCTCCACATCCGCAGTCTTTACCATACGGTCTGCTGCGGTAATACCTGCGGAAACCGTCTTAAATTCGATCATTCCTATTGCTCTGCTCATATCTTCTTATTCCCTACTTTATTACTACAAATTTGTCGGTAACCTCTTTTACAATGCCTTCCATGGATGCATGAATATTGACGGAGAGACCGTTTGCCGCTTTTGCCACAAGTTCTCCCACCTTGACTGCGTCCCCTTCCTTTACACAGGCGATTGCCGGTGCACCGATGTGCTGAGACAGCAGGATTTTTACTTCTTTCGCTGTCTTAATATCATCTTCAAGAGGTGCCTCTTTCTCATATTTTACAAGTCCCAGACGGGCTGAAAGTCTTTCCTCCGGCACCCTTCTGTACGCTCTGGATTCTTCTACCGGTGCAGCTTCCACTACAGGAGGCTTTACACCGCATTTTCTAAGCTCCCCTTTGTACTCTGCAATCATACTTCTTGGAGCTAATCCCTGAGGACAGCTATACAGCTCGCACAGACCGCAGGAGCTGCAGAAGAAGGTATCCAAAAAGGGATCCATATTCTGGAAATCCTGATTGGCTGCGGAACGCATAAACAAATGGGGCTCTATAGGATGTCCCAGTGCATGTCTGGGACATAAATCCGTACAGCTCTGGCACTGACAGCAGGAAGATGCCGCACGTGCAACCGAAGTACGGAAATTTGTGTTCTTTTTATAAACCAGTTGATGATCCCTGGGAAGTACGATGATTGCATTGGTTGTTTTAGTAACAGGCTGATAATCCTGACCAAAATTCCCCATCATAGGACCCCCAAGCAGATACATGGGTTCTTTCGTTGTAATTTTGCCGGCCAGAGCCACCACATCACGAATTCGGCTTCCAATGGGTACGCGAACCGTTATGGGATGTTCCACCTCGCCTACCACAGTTACATATTTGCTTGTTACGGGCTGCTGCTCCCACACTGCACAGTATACATTGTATAGGGTTTCCACGTTAAAGACAGCCACACCACATTCAATGGGCAGACCGCCGGGACGAACCACTTTGCCGGTGGTTTCATAGATCAGAACCACTTCATCTCCCATGGGATATGCACCGGGTAATTTATGTACACGCACCAGGGGGAAGTCCTCTAAATGTTCCTCCAGTGCCACAATGGTACTTTCGTATTCCGCTTTAATACCGATGATCGCTTCCTTTGCCCCCACTGTTTCAGCAATCAAAGTAAATGCCTTCAAAATTTCTCTGGCATGTTCTTTCAAAAGCTGTCTGTGAAGCTTTAAAAGGGGCTCACATTCTGCACAGTTCATAATAATGGTATCTGCTTTCTCTGACAGCTTTCCATATGTAGGAAAGCCGGCACCTCCGGCACCGACAATTCCGTTTTCCCGTAAAATCTGACTGAGCTGTTCGATTGTCATAAACCTATACCAACTTTCCGATATCGTCAATGATTCCCACAATCGCTGCATCTACCGGTGAATCCGATATACCAAGACCAACACGTGCAGCACTGCCCTGTGCTACAAGTACATATTCACCGATGCCCGCACCGATATTGTCGATTGCAACAAGTGCCTTCACTTCGCCGCTCATCATACCGATGGGCTCTACTACCATGAATTTATTGCCGATTAAGTTTTCATGCTTACGGGTGGAAACAACACTTCCTGTCACTTTACCTATAATCATAGTATCTATTTCCTCATTCTGCCGCTTTCCGGCATTTCAATTTATTTCTTAACGATCACTACTTTGTCACCGCTCTTGATATCACTGGCATTTGCCTCATCAGTATCAATATGCATTTCCAGTGTGAAGCTTTCATCCACACGAATCTTCACCTGATCAAAAGTAGTTCCACGTTCATTGTCCATTTTTACACTGACATAATCACCGTCATTTACGCCTGCCTTTGCAGCATCTGCCGGTGACATATGGATATGTCTGGCTGCTACGATACAGCCTTCCTTACAATACACTGCACCCTTAGGTCCTACAATTGCGATAGGAGCTGAACCTGCAATATCGCCGGATTCTCTGACGGGTACATTGATGCCTAATTTTCTCGCATCTGTATAACTGATCTCTACCTGGGTTGCCTTACGTGCGGGTCCAAGTACTCTTACGTTTTCAATTGCACGTAACTTTAAACCTACGATGGTACAACACTCTTCGCAGGCATACTGTCCGCCCATCAGTTCCTTTTTCTTGGTTAACTGATGTCCCGGTCCAAATAATGTTTCTACGTCTTTCTGGGAAAGGTGGATATGTCTGTTGCTGACACCTACGGGTACCGGAAATCCATCTCCCTTTTCCTGTCCTGCCTGAATGCAGGAAATCACCAATTTAGTTAATGCTTCAATCTCTCTCTTGTCCATGGTCTTCCTCCATCTTACACTTATCGCCTTAGGCGTTCCGGGAGAAATCTCTCCCGGAAACACTTAAGCGAGTAACTATTTAATCTTAGGAAGGATCCCTTCAACGTCGGTATGAGGACGAGGAATAACGTGCTGAGCTACTAATTCGCCAAGTCTTGCTGCGTTCATAGCGCCTGCTTCTACTGCAGATTTAACTGCTCCAACGTCTCCGCGTACCATAACAGTTACTAAACCGGAACCGATCTTTTCTGTTCCTACTAAAGTAACGTTTGCAGATTTACACATAGTATCTGCTGCTTCGATTGCTGCGGTAAGTCCTCTTGTTTCAACCATTCCCAATGCTTCCTGTGCCATTTTTCATTTCCTCCTTGAAATATGTTTTGTTGTGTTGTGAATTTGTTGTTGTTTAAATTATTTGCTTTTTTATATCTTACTACATTTCTGCAGTAATTTCTAGATTATGTAGTGCTAAACCAGAATCTCTTTGCCGATTCTCTTTGCACTGAAGGCTACCATTCTTCTGATTTCGTCACTTGGGTTTGCGATCACACCGCATGACGCTAAGATATGGCCATTTGCCTTTGTGATATGTTCAGCCGCCTCTACCGCTGCTGTCACATCGGATACGGTTCCTTCTACGATGATCGTAACAAGGCGTCCGCCCCATTTTCTTTCCCAGGTTACTAAATCCACCTGAGATGCTTTACACATTGCATCCAGTGATTCAACTGCAGCAACTACACCGGATACTTCTACCAGACCGTATGATGTACCCATAATTTATTTTGCCTTAGGGAATCCGGGAAGAATGCCTTCCACGTCTGTGTGAGGACGAGGAATTACGTGCTGTGCAACTAATTCGCCCAGACGGCTTGCTGCTGCCGCACCGGATTCTACTGCTGCCTTAACTGCTCCAACGTCTCCGCGTACCATAACGGTTACCAGACCTGAACCGATCTTTTCAGTTCCGATTAAAGATACTTCTGCGGACTTGGTCATTGCATCTGCTGCTTCGATTGCTGCGGTAAGTCCTCTTGTTTCGATCATTCCCAATGCTTGCTGTGTCATTTTTTATTTCCTCTCTTTTTTGAAATTATTTCTTTAAATTATTTATATTATTACTTTAGTTAGGATCGAATCCCTGAATTCCCATCATCTTTAATGTGTCCTGATCAGGTCTGGGAATAATGTGGCTTGTTACCACTCCGGTAAGTGCTTCAGCAGTTTTACGTCCTGCTTCCACCGCTGCGGTTACATCATCCACGCTGCCGCGGAATTTGATGGTTACCAAAAGCGGTACCTTCAGAGTATCTGCATTTGCCGGCTTGTTTTTGTCGAATGGCTCTAAAGTTACATTGGCTGCCTTGCATCCTGCATCTGCTGCGATGAATGCACACACCAGACCATATACCTCTAAAAGCCCGATTGCTCTATTATCCATTCAGTTTATCCTCTCTTATCTGCTTAATCGGGGAATACTGCAACCTTAAGACCGGTCATTGCAAGGTTCTTCTTGTAAGCATCATCGATCTTGCTCAGCGGATATCTGTCGGTGATCAGCTCATTCATTGGAAGACCGATTGCTTTTGCACTCTTCAAAAATTCAAAAGTCGTTGCGTAGTCTCTCAGAGTATATACCCAGCTTCCTACTGTTGTGATCTCCTTTGCACAGATGTCAAAGTGAGGATTGATGGTTGCATCACCGCCGTTAATGAAGAAACCGAGTTCACATAAACCACCACCCTTGCGGATGAATTTATAAATATTCGCGTGGCCCATTGGAGAACCGGTACACTGGAACGCAAAGTCTGCAAGGTGTCCGCCAAACTGTGCCTGAATGCCTTCTGCCATTGCATCTGCACCCTTATAGTCCTTGAAATTAACACTTCCGCTTGCTCCCAGCTTCTTTGCAAATTCCAAACGACCTTCGTTACCGTCAACTGCAATGATATTGCCAATACCCATTGTATGTAAGATAGCGATACAGATCAGACCGATCGGTCCGCAGCCCTGTACAACAACTCTTGAGTTGAAGCGAAGGATTCCGGTTGTTTTTGCTCTTTCTACTGCATGGATCAAAACTGCACAAGGCTCGATCAGAATTCTGGAATCCAGATCCAAATCACTTACATTGAAGAATGTAGAGCCCTTACGGATCAGAATATAATCTGCAAACCAGCCATTCAGATGGATTTCATCATCCGGGATCAGACCGTAGATATCACCTGCACCCACATTCTGTTTGTTCAAGTCATACATTGTAATATCCGGGTCATCCTTGAAGATCATACAGGTAACGATCTTGTCACCCAGCTTCACTTCCTTGCCTGCACTGTCTTTCTTAACATTTTTACCGATCTTAACGATCTCTCCGGTTCCTTCATGTCCGAGTGCTACAGGGATCATTCCGAACGGATCTCTCTTGTATTCGTGTGCATCTGTACCACAGATACCACAACCTTCTACTTTTACCAGAATATCATCATCGCCAACTTCCGGCATAGGATATTCTTTGATTTCTACTTTTTCAAGTCCTGTAAGCATTGCAACCTTAGCGGTCTTTGGAATTGCTTTACTGCCTGAAGCAGAAGCTGCGGGAGCAGGAGAACCGGAAAGCTGGCTCAATACCTGTTTCACGATGGCTTCAATCTGTGTATTATTCATTTCCACCTCTAAATTACCTCCTTTTTATTTTGGGAACTCTTTCTAGCGAATGCAAAGGCTGTCTGACATGGTACAGCGTCTGCGTTTTGTAAATGTTGCTGCACTGGTGAGTCCTTCACCGGTACGGCTTGCAATGGTAAAGGTCGGGAAGCCTTCTCCGCCGAATCCCAAAGCTGCGTAGGACGGACCGTTCTTTACTAAGATAGCGGTATCCATTGCTCTTGCATACTCTGTGATACGATCCACATTCTTGGAATGAATGTGTGCGGAATGACGGTTGCCATGCTCCAGCCACACTGCCTTATCCACAGCGTCCTTGAAGTCCTTAGCTCTTACCACACCTAAGATAGGCATCATCAACTCTTCTGCGATCAGTGGATGCTCCTTAGGTCCTTCAAAGATGATGCAACGGATATTGTCTGAAACATCCACACCTACCATCTTTAATAATGCTTTAGCACTTCTTCCTACACATTTACGATTCAGTGCACCCTTCTCGGTAAGCACCGTCTTAACCAGTTTATCCTGTACTTCCTTAGAAGCTAAGTAACAGCCCTGTTCTTCCACCATGTACTTCATCAGTGCATCACAGATGGAGTCTACTGCAATCACTTCCTTTTCTGCGATACAAGGTAGGTTGTTGTCGAAGGTACATCCATTGATGATATCTTCTGCGGCTTTCCGTATATCAGCGGTTTCATCAACCAGTGCGGGAGGATTACCTGCGCCTGCTCCGATGCCACGCTTACCGCTGGATAACACTGCGGTTACTACACCGGGACCACCGGTTGCAACCAGGAGAGGAATATCTTTGTGTTTCATCATAATGTCGCTGGAAGCCATGGTTGGCTTTTCAACGGTACATGCAATATTATCAGGACCACCACACTCTAAAGATGCTTCATTCAGCAGATTCACTGCGAAAATGGAAGTCTTAATGGCCTGGGGATGAGGGTTAAATACAACTGTGTTGCCGCCAGCCAGCATACCCATGGTGTTACACAAAACAGTTTCACTGGGGTTGGTACATGGGGTAATGGCACCGATTACACCGAAAGGTCCCATCTCTACTAAGGTCAAACCTCTGTCCCCTGACCAGGCTGTGGTCTTGATATCTTCGGTGCCGGGAGTCTTCTCTGCTACCAGAAGATGTTTTAAAATCTTATCACCAACATTGCCCATACCGGTTTCATCCACACCCATACGAGCCATGGTTTCTGCATTTTCTTTGATCTTGGTACGAATCCTGGATATAATCTTTTCTCTCTGATCCATGGACATCATGTGTACCACTTTTTGTGCTTCTTTTGCCTTTTCGATTGCGGTATTCATATCAGCGAAGACACCATGCATGCCACCCACTTCTGTGTTCAACTGCATTCTCGCCATTACTTCACCAACAATACTTTTGATCTGGCTTTCTGTTAATTCCATGCTATCACATCCTTTAATCTGTCTTTTCCATAGGCACCAAGCTTTGTATCCTGTTCTGCGGTTCCGCCGCTGACACCGATGGCTCCTACCATCACACCATCCACATACAGGGGTTCTCCACCGCCGAAAATGACGATCTTACCATTGTTGGTGTGCTGGATTCCGTAAAGGGAACCGCCGGGTGCTGCCAGTGTGGCAAGTGCGGAGGTAGGCATCTGGAAGGCCACTGAAGTGTAGGTCTTATTTACCGCCACATCATAGCTTCCTAAGTAGGCACCATCCATACAATGCACCGCAATGGGATGGCCCCCTGCGTCGGACACTGCAACCACTGCCTTTACGCCCATTTTCGCCGCTTCTGCCTCTACCAGCTCGATCAAAGCCTTGGCTGTTTTCAAGTTCATGACATTTGAGGTTCTCATCTTTAGGATGATATCACGCACCATGCTTTCTACATCCTTGTTCTCCATAGGGATCACCTCCGTTGTCTTTATTATTTCAGGCCTGCAATAACTTTCTGAACAATCTCAGCGATTGCAGCTTCGTCAACCTTGTCATGTCCGCCACAACTGCAGCTTCCGCCGAAGTCATATTCATAACCAGGGAATTTCTTGTAATCAGCGCTGCCGCAGCCGCCACAGTTATGACAGTTGTCGCCGCCCTTATTTAAGCAGATATTTGCAGGATGCTTACCGGGCATACCAAATTTACGACGGATTTCATATAATTTTTTAATGTTTTCTTTATCAAATTCCTTAGGACCACCCAGCATTTTGGACTTGTAAAGCAGTTCTGCGTAGAACTCTAAGCTTTCCATCTTATGATATGCTGCAAGCAGGTCTGTACTCCAGGTCAATGCACCATGATTTTCCAGAAGCACTGCATCGAAGTAAGGAAGGTATTTTTCCAGATTGTCCGGAATTTCCATGGTAGAAGGAGTACCGTACTCAGCAATGGGTACACAGCCAAGAGAGATTACTGCTTCCGGCATGATAGGCTGGGTCAGCGGAATACCTGCAATTGCAAAAGCGGTTGCAAAAGTAGGATGTGCATGTACAACAGCTCCTACATCAGGACGCTTTTCGTATACTCTCATGTGCATTTTGATTTCTGAAGAAGGCTTGAAGCCCTTGTTTGCCTGGATTACATTACCCTTTGCATCTACTTTACAGATGTATTCAGGGGTCATGAAGCCTTTTGATACACCGGTAGGTGTGCAAAGGAATTCATTGTCGTTCAGCTTAACGGAGATGTTACCGTCATTTGCTGCAACCATGTTACGGTTGTAGATTCTTCTGCCGATTTCACAGATTTGTTTTTTGATTTCCATTTCGTTAATCATTGAAGTTTCCTCCTTAAATAAGTTAAAGTTTTATATTGTAATGATTGCTCCTCCCTGTCATACGGGTTCAGCAATTATAACTCACATATTTCATTTTCTGCCGACCAGGTGTCACTGCCTCTCAGTGCCCGAAAACCATGTCTGGCTTCCTCCGGGCTTACCTTCGGGGGCGGATCTGATTTTAAATAATCCAGAATCGCCGGTACGCCTTCCCCCTTCAGGGAGTTTACGTGAAAGATCTTGGTACATCCTGCATTTCGAAGCCACCTGTCTGCTAAAGGTACGTTGGCATTGGGCAGGTCGATCTTGGTTACGATTCCGATACATTCCCGGTTGGCCTGACTGGTTACACATGGCGGGAAGATACAATAGGGTTCGTTGGCCGCCACTAAGATTCCCACAACATCTGCTTCATAGGTATATAGGGCCAATGCCTTCCCAAGTCTGTGACTTTGGGCATATTCCCCGGGGGTATCTATAAAGCTTTCAAAATACTGTACATACTGGGTCTTGTAATAGCGAATTTCTTCTCCCTTGAGGGCCTGGGTAAGCGTCGTCTTACCGGCCTCGCTCCTTCCCATAAGGACCAGCTTTCTCAAGTCTTTGTAATGGCGCAGACAGTATAACCGAGTTTTTGTTGTACATATTCCATCATGGCTTCCAGAGAGGCCTGTACCTCACTGACTGTGCCTGTGATGATCAGAGAACCGCTGAAGCGGTCTACAAAGCCCAGGGTAATACCGCTGGCCTTCATACCGATATCCGCCATAATAACAGCCGTTTCTGAAGGTGTTACCGTGGTAATACCGATGGCAGCATTGCCATAATCAATTCTGGGGTCCAATCCCAGCTTTTCAAAAAGAACCTTATCAGGACTTGCAATAATATGTGCCAATGTCACCTGACAACCGGGTACATATTCCTGAATAATTCTCATGTTATTTTCCAAGCCTTTTAATTCCGGCATATTTTCACCTCATTTCCCTTTGGTCAGAAGATTCCATCTGTTTCTTTCCTGCTGAAATCTTCTCACTATCCTCCGATCTGGCATTCCAGTCTGGATACACTCTCCACTACCTTCTTTAACATCTGCATCTGCTCCGGTTCCGGCGGCAGAATATCTTTCATCAGATATTCTCTGGAGAGTCCGTCGTATTTGTCCTGGCCCAGTCTGTGATAGGGCAGCAAATGGATCTTTTTGACTCCCGGCAGCTTGTCTGCAAACCGGGCGATTCCGGCGATTTCCTCCGGTGTATCGTTAAATGTTGGGATCACCGGCACGCGGATCACCAGATTGGTCAATCCGGATGCTGCAATCTTTCTTGCATTTTCCAACATCAGTTCATTGCTTCGTCCGGTAAATTCTTTATGCTTTGCCGGGTCCGTATGTTTGATATCCATTAGGTAGGTATCCAAGTAAGGCAGGATCTCTTCGATGACTTCGTAGGGGGCACAGCCCATACTTTCCATAGCGGTATGAATGCCTTTTTTCTTGGCCGCTCCTAAAAGTGCTTTTGCAAACTTAGGCTGACAAAGACTTTCGCCGCCGGAAAGGGTCAGTCCGCCACCGCTTCTGCGGTAGTAATCCCTGTCCTTTTCCACCACTTCCAGGACTTCTTCCACGGTCACATCCCGACCAATCACCTTGGGCTTACCATCAACCATCATGGTCTCGATATCGTATTCCTGGGACTCCGGATTGCAGCACCAGCGACACCGCAGTACACAGCCCTTTAAAAATACAATGGTACGGATTCCCTTGCCATCATGAATGGAATACCTCTGGATATCAAATATCCTTCCTTTTGTCTGTAAAAAGTCTTCCATATTAAAATCCCTGTTCTGTTCGTCTGATAATATCATCCTGCAGGCTCTTGGAAAGTGTGGTAAACAATGCACTATAGCCTGCCACACGCACTACCAGGTGCTTGTAATTCTCCGGATGCTTCTGTGCATCTAAGAGAGTTTCTCTGGAAACCACATTGAACTGTACATGACTTCCCTTTTTGTCAAAATAGGTACGGATCAGATTCACAAAGTTCTCCAGTCCATCATCACCGCTTAAAGCAGATGGATGGAACTTCTGGTTGAACAAGGTGCCATTGGATGCAATACCATGATCCAGCTTGGATACGGAGTTCGCTGCCGCTGTAGGACCACTTACATCCTTGCCCGCAGTAGGGGATACACCATCCGCCACCGGCACTCCTGCCAGTCTGCCGTCCGGTGTTGCACCGGTCTGTGCTCCCAAAGGAACATTAGCCGATACCGGATACAATCCTGCGTGGAACTGTCCGCCTCTGGGGTTTTTATACTTCAAAAGCGGTTTTGTATAGGTATAAGCAGCTTCTCTTGCGAAAAGATCTACTTCATCATCATCATTACCAAACTTAGGCACTGCATCGATCAGCTCTAAAATCTCATCAAAACGCTTTCTGTCCGCTTCTGTTACGGAAGATTTGATCACCTGTACGGAAGCTTCTGCCAGAGTCTTTGCATCCGGGGTGATACCCTTTAATGCCAGCTCTCTTGCCAGTTTTCCGGCAATCTGTGCGATCACTAGTCCGTTTACTTCCTTACCATAGTTGAACATCAGTGCTTTCTTCAGCTCTGCCATGGTCACTTTCTTTTCATCATACACAAGCTTCTTGATGGCAAACAACGCATCCGCCACATTTGCAATACCGAATCCCTGAGGACCGGTAAAGTTATAAACGCAGCCACCCTGCTCGCAGGTCTTGCCTCTTGCAATACAATCATCCACCATACTTGCAAGATAAGGCAGGGGCATACGCTCCATATGAGCCTGATCAATGGCATTGTCCGCATTGACCATCAGCTCGATAAAATAATTCATCTGCTGCTTATAAGCTTCGAAGAATTCCTCAAAGGTCTTCATATCTTCCACTTCGCCGGTACATGGTCCGATCTGCTCACCGCAGTCCACACCATTGGAGAATACCAATTCCAGCGGACGACACATATTAAAGAACGCGGAATCGTGCCAGCCATTGGTCTTACCGCCCTTTTGAGGCTCTACACAACCGATAATATTGTATGTACGTGCATCCTCCAAAGCCACGCCACGGCTCATCAAGGATGGAATAATCACTTCGTCATTGTAGTATGCCGGCAGACCGATACCGGTTCTGGTCAACTCTGCGGCACGCAGCATCAACTCGTGAGGCGTACCATTCCATATACGGATGGATAAAGATGGCTGAGGCAAGAACACCTGCATGGAAGCGTCGATACACATAAAGGACAAATCGTTAGTCGCATCCCGTCCATGCTCATCCTGACCGCCTACGATCAGATTCTGGAAGGTACCATATCCTGCAAAGCCCTTTGCACTTTCCAAATCACGGCATTTACTTAAACTATTTAATTTTACCCAAACGCAATTGATCAGCTCCTGAGCAAAGTCTCTTGTTATCTTTCCGCCATCCATATCCCTTTTATAATAAGGATACATATACTGGTCAAAACGTCCCGGAGAAATGGAATGTCCGGAAGACTCTATCTGCAAAAGCATCTGGATGAACCAGAAGCTCTGACACGCTTCATAAAAGCTCTCCGCTCCCTTAGCAGGAACTCTGCGACAGTTTGCAGCAATCTGCAAAAGCTCTGCCTTTCTGGTACTGTCACTGCATTTTGCAGCCATAGCCTCAGCCAGCTTTGCATAACGACCTGCATAATCAATCACCGCCTGGCAACTGATCAGCACTGCTTCCAGAAATGCCTTCCTGGTGACATAATCCGCATCACCCTTGCTGCATTTTGCAAGTTCTTCCCGGGCCTGCTGCATAATGCCTTCATATCCGATGGCCAGTACCTTTTCATACTGTACGGTAACATGTCCTACACCATTGTAGAAATAATTACCTACTGTAAAAATATTGTGATCCATGGCCTTTAAAGTTTCCGGTTCCATATATACAGTCGCCAATTCACTGGTGGTCTTGCCCTTCCAGTAAGTGTTGGCTTCTCTGATCTCAGACTTCGCTCTCTCGGAGATCACAAAAGGATCCGCCTCTCTGGTATCCAGAGTTTCCAATTCTCCATTGAGCCACTCATAAGAAAACTCCGGAAATGTCTGGCATCCTCTGGGTGCCAATGTGGCACTTCCCACGATCAACTCGTATTCTCTAATTGCAATAGGAAGATTCTGTAAAATATGTTCAAATGCCTTTGCCCGGCGAAGGGTTATCGGCAGATCTTCTGTCTGCTTGTAGCTTTCTGTCACCAGCACTGCTCTGGAAGCTTCTACCTCCGGCATCTTCTCAAACATCTGCTCTACCAGTCTTGTAATTCTTTCAGTTTTCGGAACTTTTGTACTGTTATATCGTTTCATACTCTTCACACTCCAAAACTTGATGCACCCTTTTTTAACAACAGTGCATATCACGACACTTTATTGATAATACCATTATATGCCCGATTGTGTGGTTTTGTCAACAAGCAATATAGTGGTTTTTATTGGTTTTTGAATGTGGTTTTTGTTGGTTTTGTTGGGGTTGAATTACAAAAAATGAAAGTCAAATATTTTTCTTGCCTTTTCCACCTCTATATGGCAGTATATTAATTGTAATAGATATATTTTGTTATTCAATGATGGCGGATAATGTACATACCATAAAACACCCGAAAGAATTCTTAGAGTTGCTCAGTGAAGTGGCAAAGGATAAACAATACAAAGAAGTAGTAGAAAAACTAAGTAAAGCAAACAAGGAGGACGTGACTATGTGTGTAATTGCAGATGAATTAGTGAACAAGGGTAGGGAACAGGGTTTAGAACGTGGCTTGGAACGCGGAAAACTACTTTTAATCAGTACTCTGCTGAAAAATGGTCGCCTACAATTTGAAGAAGCTGCAGGGTATCTGGATATATCGACTGATATCTTACGGGCAAAATTGCTTGAATTAGAAAGGGAACTCGCCTAGGCGAATTCCCTCAGTCAAAATAGCATCCGGCGATACTACAGCACGCTCAGATTCTCACCTTTAAGTCCCAGGAAGCATCCTTCTGCAAGCCCGCCTTCCGGATGTCCGATGAGCCATTTATTCACCGCTGTCATCAGGCGATCTTCGCCAGGTACGGCTGTCCTTCCCTCAGGCAGCGGATAATTGGTTCCCTTTGGAAGCACGATAGCTACCTGGAAACCGGCTCCTTCCACTCCGCAGGGTGCATAATGCAGGGATGTGGCATAGATCTCTACCGCTGTACCTGCCGGGAGCAGGAATGCTTTTACCTTTGCAGTATCATATGTATAATCATCTTCTACTTCACTGAGAAGTCCCAAGAGCAGGATCGCATCTGTTGCAGCCACATTGATCTCTGAATCCTTGTGGTATTCCAAAGCATTCAGCATACTGTTGTGTCCGTTGCAGTAACCGATTTGAATCGGCATTCTGCCGTAGGTTACTTCTGTCAGCTGCTTAAAGGTATCCGTACTTTCCAGTGCTTCCACACTTGGCTGATACACTACCCCTTCCGGTACCGGTGTCTTTTTCAACTCTTCCACCAATGGTGCCAGATTCACATTGTCAATTACTTTTCCGTAAGCCTTAAATTCAGGGCTGTTCACTGATAAAATCTTCATTTTGATTACCTTCCTCTCACTTTAGCATAATTGCATTCTGAAAATATCTTGTAAAATCTTCCCGGCGGTTTGATCCTTGGGGCAAAGTATATTCCATTCCTACCATAGGGTATTTGGCACCGGCCAGTTCATTATAGGGCATCAATTCTACCCGATGCCCTCCGGCAAGATTTCCAATTGCTTTTAAATTCGCCTCCGTATCCGTAATCCCCGGAATCAGGGGCACCCGAAACACAAAGGGCTTGCCGCTGGTTTTCAGCCACTCCACATTTTTCAAGATATTTTCATTACTTACTCCAGTATAGCTTATATGAGCCTGTCTGTCCACCAATTTAATATCCTGCAGCACATAATCAAAACAATCTGCCACTTTTTTATAATTCTCAGGCTCTGCGTACCCGCTGGTCTGCAAAGCCTTATGTACGCCTTTTAATTTCCCTGCCAGTTCACATACAAATTCCGGCTGCAACAGAGGTTCTCCTCCGGAGATGGTGATGCCGCCACCCATGATTTTTAGGATATCCGCATATTTTAGCAGCCGCTTCGCCAATGCATCCGGGGAAATTTCTTCCCCCACAACACTTAGACAGCCATTGGCGCAGGCATGAATACACCTTCCAAAGGGCTTGCATTCCTTATGTTCACAGGGCCGCCGACATGCTCCACAATGACTGCAAAATGCTTCCTTATACATAAGCTGTCTATGCACACATAAGCCTTCCGGGTTGTGACACCACTTACATCTGAGGGGACAACCTTTTAAAAATACGGTGACACGGCTGCCCGGGCCATCATGAACCGTAAACTCTTTGATATCAAATATGGTTCCATTCATCCTACACCGTATACTGCTGTCTTCTCAGCACATGATCCTGATATTCCTGATCCAGCTCTACAAAGTACGCACTCCATCCCCAGATACGCACTACCAACTGGCGATGCTCCTCCGGACGCTCCTGCGCCGCCTTTAGCATCTCAGAATTTACTGCATTTAACTGCAACTGGTGTCCGCCCATGTCAATATAGGCTTTTACCAGTGCCGCAACCTTCTTTACACTTTCCTGATCTTTAAACATAGAGGCCGCAAATTCCAGTGTCAAAGGGCCACCGTTGGTATTCTCCGTAAAATCCGGCTTTGTAAAGGACTGGATCACCGACAAAGGGCCATTGATCTTAGCAAAAAGACTTGCAGAGAAATTGGTTCCGAAAGGTTCTCCCTTCCTGCGTCCATCGGGAGAGGCACCGATTTCATTTGCATGCCACAGATAATACATTGCCGACCCGGTTCCTGCACGGTATACACCGCCGCGACAATTCTTCTTTCCCTTCAACGCATCAGCAAACATCTGTAAAAGCTGCACTGTCATAGCATCCGGCAGTTCCTCATTGTTACCCATCTTGGGTGCTTCATAACGCAGAACCGGCAGCATTTCACCATGCAGTGCAAAGTCCGAATCCACTGCTTCCATCAGTGCTTCTTTGGTAAATCTCTTTTCTTCAAAAATATATTTCTTGATGGCTGCCAGGGAATCCGCTGCTGTTGCCACACCCGTTCCATGGATACCGAAGTTATTATATTTTGCCCCTTCGTAGATGCCTCCATCGATGAGAATATTCATAAAGGGAGAGGGCACAAACCAAAGATCCTTGATGCCGGCACAAATCTGATCACATTCTGCCTGTATCTGAGCCTGAACCGCTTTCATAAATTTCTCAAAGCTCTCGCAGCCCTGGAGATCTCTATGCAGACAGGTATCGATTACCTTGGGGAAGGACAGTGCACCGATATTGGCCACATCCGCACCTACCTTAGGAATAATGAACTCCCAGCAGGCTGCCATGGCATAGTTTCTGGCATCCTCCAATTCATAGCCCAGCTTCACCAGACCTTCCACCACCACATCATCATTGGAGTACTGAGGGAATCCCAGACCGGCTTTGGTCAACTCCGTTCCCAGCTCGTAGATCTTTTGTGGAGTGTTTTTATTCACTCGAAGATTAATCTTCGGATCGATCAGTAGAAGATTCCTGCTAGCCTCCAGACACAGCTCGGAAAGTAAGTTAAACACTTCCTCCCCATTTTCGTCCATACCGCCCAGTACCATACTCTGCCCATTATCCCCCTGCTGCACACCGGGATAGAGATCGCTGTCCTTATTAAAGCTTAAGAAAAAGTCTTCCACCATCTCTAAGGCTGTTTCTCTGGTATAAAGTCCCTTCTCCATATCTGCCTTTAAATAGGAATACATGTATTTATCAAATCTTCCCACTGTATTGTGGTAATCCCCTTCCAGCCACAGGGAAAAATGAATGATTCGGAAGCTTTGCAACGCCTCATAGAAGGATGTAGCTCCATAACGGGGCACCCTTTCCAGCACTGCTGCCAACGCCATTTTCCCTTCTGCAATCGCCTGCTCTTTGTAACGATCCACAAGAGCGAGAATGGCATCGATGATTCTCTGACCGTAGACATCCGCTTTTTCACGCTCTGCCAACAATCCCCCTGCGATGACACGCTCATAATTCGGGGAAAGATTTGACATATATCCCAGCTCATGAATATAATGCTTCTCCTTGATCTGCGCCCATTCTTCCTCTGTAAAACAGTCCGGAATTTCCTTCACCGTGCGCAGAAAGCAGATCTTTTCCTCCGGCAATAATACCGGCGTTTCCAGTCCGGCCAACAGTTCAAACCGTCTGGTCATACGCTCCTTGGGGCTCAGCCCCGCCTTACTGAACGCTTCTGCCAGACCCGCCAGTTCCGGATGATCCTTCCTGTATTTATGATGTTCCTTTTTTACTATATAATTTAACAAGGTTCTGCTCATACTTTTCCTCTTTTCTTCATTTCACAAGACCACTTGTGAAACTGCATTCATGTGTTGTTTGAAAGGTGCTTTTAAACTTACCCCTACGCAAATTTTAACTCCCGGTTCTCCACGTATGCATATGGACCCGCTTCCACCAGTTCAAAACCTCCATCTGCATGATATCTGATGGTTGCGGGAGACATGAATTTATCGATTCTTCCAATCACGCCACATCCATCCTTAAGAGGTACCAGAATATAAAGTCTGTAGTCTTCACTGTCTGCCAGCTTGATATCCATTACTTCCTCTGCCTTCATAATCTTAAACGCTTTGGAGAAGTATTCGTATACGCCAAATTCTTCCCCTGCAAGACCATCTACATCCCTTGGCGAAATAGTTCCGACCACAGCCTGATTTTCCTCATCCAGATTGAACACTGCCAGCACACCACTTCCGTTGCACAGATTCTGCAGCTTAAAGATCTTACCGGAATCTACCGGATTCACCGTCAGACAGTCCTTGGCAGGCATAGCCGGTCTTTCGCAACGTAGAATTCTTCCATTCTCCAGTGCCAGTGGCTTTAGTACTTCTGCCCGACTTCTGTCAAAGGTATCGCTGACATAGATTGGACCACCACTGATGGCACGCAGAATACTGTTCTTTACCGCCTGCCCATCGTCTGTCCACCACATATCCCAGTCACAGTAGTAGAACTGTCCCTGTACCAGACAGTTATAGGCACACTGTAAAATGTGTTTAGTAAACCAAGCCCGATTCTCCGGCTGGAAATCATCACTGCAACGGGAAATAGGACTGACGCTGCGATTCCACATATCTTCACTTGCCATACCCATACAGTTGATCATCTGATTATCAAAATGCTGCCCAACGGA
>JAZUCP010000098.1:0-5151 GCA_045639165.1 Acetatifactor sp.
GCAGTGGATCGCATCTTGGCTGCAAAAGTAGATGTACTGTTCTGCAACATGGTTACCTACGCTACCTCCTCTGTATTTGCACCTATCATCAAAGAAGTGAACAAGCCTATGGTGCTGGTAGCACTGCAGCCGAGAAAGGGGCTGGATTATACCCAGGCCAATACTTTCATGCAGTTGGAGAATGATAATATCTGTTCTGTGCCGGAATTTACAGGTGTAGCAATCCGTATGGGCAAGAAGGTGGATGATGTGATCATCGGACATCTGTATGGAGATGAAGAAGCTATGTCAGAAGTGGCTAAGTGGTGTGATATTGCAAAGGTACTTCATGATCTGCATGGTGCCCGCATGGGACTGATGGGGCATGTATTGGAAGCTATGTACGACATGCATGCGGATCCGACAGCAGTTTCCAGTGCATTTGGAGTGCATGTGCCTTTACTTGAGATAGAAGATGTAGTGAGACTATACGATACTGTTACTGAAGAAGAAATATCAGCGAAAGAGAAGCTGATTTTAGAAGAGTTTGATACACCGGTGCCAGTCTCTGATCCTGTTACTATGAAACTGACAGATGCAGACTTGCGTCAGGCAGCACATACCGCAGTGGCTTTGGACAAGCTGATAGAAAAATACAATCTGACCGGTTTGGCATATTATTATGAAGGCAGCCCGGACAGTATCCAGCGTAAGGTTGCAACATCCTTTATCGTAGGAAACTCCATTTTAAATGCGCAGGGTGTACCTATGTGTGGTGAATTCGATATCAAGACCTGCATCGCTATGTTGATCATGGACCGTCTGAACATCGGCGGAAGTTTTGCAGAGTTCCATCCATTTGACTTTAATGAGGACTTTATCCTGGTGGGACATGATGGACCACATCATATTAAGATTGCAAATGGTAAGCCGGTACTTAGAAGTCTTACAAAATATCATGGTAAGCCTGGTCAGGGTGCATCTGTAGAATTCAAAATCAAAGAAGGTCCTATCACCATGCTTGGCATCACACAGAATGCAGCAGGCGGCTTCAAATTTGTCATTGGTGAAGGCTATTCCAAGGAAGGTCCGATTCCGCCAACAGGCAACACCAATACTCGTGGTTTCTTTGAACCGACTACGAAAGCGTTCATTAAAAAGTGGGTAATGGAAGGCCCGACCCATCATTATGCGTTGGGTATCGGTCATCATGCAGAGACAATTAAGAAGATTGGTGATATACTTGGGGTAGAGACTGTGATTGTAAGATAAATTTGCAGGAAAGTAGAAAATCTACGGATTAGTGCAGTATCACAAACAAGTTTGTGATATGCATGGAAAGGAAAAACATGGAATATATGGGTAAAAAGATATGGCAGGAAGATCCGACAGCAGCGGATGATTATAGACAGCGTTATGTAGACGGGATCACAGCCTATATCAAGAGGATGAATGAGGCGTGTAAAAGGGAACGAAGAAGCTTTATGCCGCCGGAAGAACTGGCAAAGAACCCTGAATTTTATCGTCAGAAATATAAGGAGATGCTGGGGTTGGACCGGTTTGAACAGCCCACAGCTAAACCGGCAGAGATGACCTATGTGGGCAGCGATGAGTTATGCAGAATTTACCGGCTGAATGTATATATCATAGAGGAAATTCCTTTTTATGCCATGCTACTGATTCCGCATAATGTCAAGACGCCAATGCCTCTTGTGATCGCCCAGCATGGCGGCGGCGGTACACCGGAGCTTTGCTGCGATATGAATGGCCAAAATAATTACAGTCATATGGCACAGCGGGCCATGGCAAGAGGTGTAGCAATTCTGGCACCGCAGCTTATGTTGTGGAGTATGACGGAGATTGCCACCATGCGTGCCCATAATGTTCCCCATAATCGCGGGAAGGTTGATATAGATATGAAGCGTTTCGGCAGCAGTATCACTGCACTGGAGATTAGTGGCATCATGAAAGTATTGGACTATGTGTGTGAAATGAAAGAAATAGATGCTGAGAAAATTTCCATGATCGGACTTTCTTACGGCGGATACTTTACGCTCCACACCATGGCTGCGGATACAAGAATCAAAGCAGGTTACTGTGCCGGTGCATTTAATGACCGTGATGTGTACAATTGGGCGGACTGGTCTTACAAAGGATCAGCCCTTGCCTTTCAGGATGCTGAAGTGGCTGCACTTTGCGCACCCCGGAAGCTGTATATTCAGGTAGGCAAAGAAGATCAGGTATTTGATTATCACAGTGCCATCCCGGAGGCAGAGCGTATCAAGGAATATTTTGAGGTCTTCGATGCGGCAGAGAATTTTAAATTTGATGTGTGGGATGGGGGTCACACCATTTCCGGACATGATGAGGGGTATGAGTTTATTTTAGAGTAATATTGTCAATATAATTTGGTTGAAGTAAAAATACTCCCTTCCCCCACCTCGGGAAAGGGAGTACATTTTTGTACTACTACTTCAAGCTGTCCAAATCATACATGGTAAGATATTTTTTCGTATTCTCAAACATTTCCTTGAACAATTTCTTTGCATCATCTACGCCGCAGGTAACAAGAGGATCGTTTGCAAAAGCGTTAAAGAGCTTATTTACATCTCTTTCGGCAATGCCTTCGGATACTACTTCCTGTTCAGCACACACTCTGGAAATCAGAGGATAGATTGCTTTTGGAATAGGGCCTGCAAATACGGGAGTCAGGCTGTTTGCTCTGAAAATAGCATTGGTTTCCACTACAGCACCTAAAGGCAGGTTGGGAATCTGACCCTGGTTAGGGATGTTTACATTTGTAATTAATTCGCAAAGTCCCAGCAGAGCACGAATCTGGTTCACACCTTCCTCGCCTGTTCCGTTAATCTTTACTTCTTCTTCACCGCTGACAAGACGTGCACTTCTTTCAAGACGCTTCTTCAGATCTTCTTTACGCCATGCCACAGTTGTCAGCCCAAAATGCATCTCTTTTACACGTTCCGGGCTTTCTAAGTACCACTTTCCTTCGCAGAATTCAGCCAGATGTCTGTCTCCGGCAGCGGCAATGTAGCCGAAGCGGTTGAACAGATCCATTTTTACTTTTTCAGTGCTTGCAAAGCTGCTGTTCATCCAGTTGTTATCCACTGCTTCATCGCCGCTCTTATATCCGTCAGTATTCTTTTCACAATATTCTTTGTAATAAGGGAACAGGTCATGTTCACGCCAGGTAGCAGAGTTCAGCCAGGTAAAGTGATTTACGGCGATGGGGTTAACCTTGATCTCGTGACGATCCACATTTTCTACGCCGAAAGCTTCCTGTACCACTTTGGCAAGGAATTTCTGGGTGCCGAATACTTCGTGGCAGCATCCGAAGGCTCTGATCTCAGGGAAGACTCTGTAGAGAGCTTTTACGCAGAGGGTCATAGGGTTAGTATAGTTGATAACCCATGCTTTTGGACAGTTTTCTTTGATCTTTTCTGCTATGTATTCATACATAGGGATGGTACGCATAGCACGAATGATACCGCCGGGGCCTGATGTGTCACCTACGGACTGCCAGATATTGTATTTTTCCGGTGCATGTACATCGGATTCCATTTCATCGAAGGTTCCGGGAAGGATGGAAAGCACTACGAAGTCGGCACCTGTGAGAGCTTCTTCGATGGTTTCTACTGCGGTATAATTCCAGATGGATTTTGCGCCTTCCGCAGTCTTGAATTTATTGCCGATGATTTCGTTGTTTTTTGCAGCTTCCATATTGATGTCATAAAGATATACATCGCCGCTGATGTCATCGCAGCTTGCCAAATCGCTCATCAGTCCCCAAGCCCAGCCTCGGGAACCACCGCCGATATAGGCGATTTTTAATTCACTGACTTTATTGTCTGTGTATTTCATAGATAGATCCTCCTTAACATATTGGATGGTTTGTCGTTCTGTCCTTATTATGAAGTAATTAATTTGCGATTTCTATAAAATAATTGCGGAATTTTTGATGAAAACAAGAAATATTTGATCACTTATATGGATATATCGAGCCGGGTGTGTTACAATACGGTTAAGATGTCCCACAAATAAGAAGAAGGGATGGTGAAGGAATGGAGTATCCGAGAGCGAGAGATCCGTTGGTATCCAGAAATAAATTAGCGAATAAGCATCAGGCCTCCAATCCTCATTGGCATGATACCTATGAATTGTATTATATGCTGAGTGGGAGAACCACCTATTTTATCGAGGATGAGATTTACAGTGTGGAGAAGGGGAATTTTGTTTTTATTCCCAGAGGATTGATTCATAAGACGGACAATGAAAATTGTAAAAGCAATGAGCGTCTGCTGGTCAGTTTTGAAGAATCTTTTTTTGAAGGAAAAGGATGTGGTTTAAAGGAACAGCTTATGCAGCAACGCATTATTCACATTCCGGAAAATTATCTGCCGGAACTGGAGGAATTAATGTTTCGGATAGAGGCGGAATTTCGGAAGAATGAAAGCGAAAAGGAGTTTTTGCTGGAACTGTATATTCAGACGCTTTTGATTCTGATCTGCAGATATCAATGCCAGCGGACAATGAAGATCCGGGAGTCGGACGAGATCGTCTATACGATTTCAGAGTATATAAAGCAAAATTTCGAGCAGGAAATAACCTTGGGAGAATTGAGCAGGATTTTTGCGGTAAGTGAAGGATATCTTTCCAGGAAATTCAGGCAGGTTACCGGGATTGGACTCAATCAGTATATTACATTTGTGCGGATTAGTCATGGGGAACGCCTTCTTAAAGAGGGTAAACTCTCAATTACAGAGGTAGCAAGTCGTTGCGGATATAATGATAGTAATTACTTTGCTGCTGTATTCAAGAAGATAAAAGGTGTGACACCATTGCGCTATAGGAGGCAGAAGGTTACACAGAATACCTAAATAAAGCAACAGGTGATTCAGCACTGATTAATTTATATACGAAGTTATTGACAGCAGGAAGGCTAAGTGGTAATATGATAATATAAAAGTGCTGCCGATAGACGGTTAGCCTGAATAGTGTTATTTATGGAAAATAACCGCTAGTGTGCAGACTGGGCGGTTATTTTTGTGTCTTGCTATTACGACCAAGCGAATAGCCAAGACTGAAACAAGTCATGCATAAGCTGATGACTGCAATCAAACTTTCGATGGTGAGCATAAGCAAATCCTCCTACAC
>JAZUCP010000099.1:0-7052 GCA_045639165.1 Acetatifactor sp.
TTACACATGGTTGCATCGATAGAGATGGTTCCGTCCGCATTCTTGGTCAGTGCAGGACAGCCCGGTCTTAAGCACATGCCGCATTTCTTACATTTTTCAGGGATCGGCTTGCACTTGGTGGTAAATTTATTGCCCTTTAACAATACGCAAGGAGCCTTGGTAATGATGACAGATACTTCATCCTTGGCTACCTCTTCTTTGATGATTCTTTCCAGCTCTACTGTATCAAATGCATTTACTTCTACTACGTTCTTGATGCCCATAGCTTTGCAGAGATAGTAAATATTGATTGCAGGAACCTCTTCTCCCATCAGAGTCTTGCCTGTTGCAGCATGATCCTGATGTCCGGTCATACCGGTAGTGGAGTTATCCAGAATCATAACGGTACCGGTACCCTGGTTGTAAACCATATTCATTAGAGAGTTTACACCGGTGTGCATAAAAGTGGAATCCCCGATTACTGCAACCCAGTTCTTGATATAATCCTTGCCCTTTGCTTTTTCCATACCATGTAAGCTGGAAATACTTGCACCCATACAGATGGTGGTATCTACCACGCTTAAAGGAGCAACCGCACCCAGGGTATAACAGCCGATGTCACCTGCTGCATGGATCTTAAGCTTATTTAATACGGAATATACACTTCTGTGAGGACATCCGGGGCAAAGGATAGGAGGTCTTGCAGGTACTTGTGCTGCTGCCTTAATCTCCACTTCTTCCTTTAAAACTGCCTTACGGATCATATTGGCACTGTATTCGCCCTGTACCGTAAAGATCTCCTTACCGATACATTTGATTCCCCAGGATTTGATCTGTTCTTCAAATACGGGCTCTAACTCTTCAAATATGTATAATGTTTCTACTTTAGCCGCAAAATCCTCGATCAGCTTTCTTGGAAGGGGATGTACCAGACCCAATTTCAACACAGAAGCATTGGGACAAGCTTCCTTTACATACTGATATGCAATACCGCTGGTGATAAAACCAATCTTGGTATCATTCATCTCTACTTTATTGATAGGCATATCGCAGCCATCCGCTGCCATTTCCTTCAATCTCTTTTCCACGAATACATGACGTCCCTTGGCATTGCCCGGCATCATAACAAACTTACTTACATTTCTTTCATAAGGAATATCCATAGGCTCGCAGCGTTCTTCCAGCACAACCGGTCCCTGGGAATGGGAAAGTCGTGTGGTAGTTCTCAAGATGATAGGTGTGTCATATTTCTCAGAGAGGTCAAAAGCATATTTCATAAAATCCTTTGCTTCCTGAGAATCGGAAGGCTCCAGTACGGGAACCATAGCGGCTCTTGCCACGCATCTGGTATCCTGCTCGTTCTGAGAAGAATATAAGCCCGGATCGTCTGCCGCAACCAGAACCAGACCACCGTTTACACCACTGTAAGCTGCGGTATAAAGAGGGTCGGATGCCACGTTCACACCTACATGCTTCATGGACGCCATAGAACGTACACCACTGATGGAAGCACCGATTGCAACCTCCATGGCAACCTTTTCATTGGGGGACCATTCTGCGTAGATTTCCGGATATTTTACAATATTTTCACTGATTTCTGTACTGGGGGTGCCGGGATATGCAGCAGATACCTTCACACCTGCTTCATATGCACCTCTGGCAATAGCTTCATTACCCAGCATAATTTTTATTTCACTCATATTTCTATTCCTTTCATTTATGTATTAACCGCGGTTCTGGTCTGCAACCAGCCCTGCTGCACCGTACATTTCACGCAGCTTTGGCTTTTCGATCTTGCCGGTAGGATTGCGAGGAATCTTAGCAAAAATAATCACATGAGGACGTTTGTATCTTGGAAGTGCCAAACAATAATCGTTCATTTCTTCCTCGGTCATTTCCATGCCTTCTTTTAATTCAATAATGGCTGCAGGGATCTCTCCCAGACGTTTAGATTTAAGACCGATCACTGCCACGTCATGGACCTTATTATTGGTTCTGATAAAGTCTTCGATCTGTACAGGATAGAGATTTTCTCCACCACTGATGATAACATCTTTTTTACGGTCTACCAGGAAAATAAATCCATCTTCATCTTCCTGAGCCATATCTCCTGTAAAGAGCCAGCCGTCACCCAGCACTTCGTTGGTGGCTTTCTCATCACGATAGTAGCAGGTCATAACACCGGGACCCTTAACGGCCAATTCACCAACTTCACCTTTCGCAACGGTGTTGCGGTTCTCATCCACGATACGAACTTCCCATCCATATCCCGCTTTACCTATGGCACCTACTTTGTGAATATTCTCCACGCCCAGATGTACACAGCCCGGTCCGATGGATTCGGACAGACCATAGTTGGTATCATACTGGTGGTTGGGGAAGATACTCTTCCACTTCTTGATCAAGCTCTGAGGAACGGGCTGTGCACCGATGTGCATCAATCTCCACTGATCCAGCTCATAATCCTCCAGATTTACTTTTCCACTGTCAATGGCTTCCAGAATGTCCTGCGCCCAGGGAACCAGGAGCCACACAATAGTACATTTTTCCTTGGAAACCGCTTCTAAGATAAATTCCGGCTTGGTACCTTTTAAAAGGATTGCCTTACTTCCGGACAAAAGACTTCCGAACCAGTGCATCTTGGCACCGGTATGATACAGTGGGGGGATGCATAAGAATACATCCTCCTTGGTCTGACCATGATGGTTCTGTTCTACCAGACAAGAATGGGTCAGACTTCTATGTTTATGTAAGATCGCCTTCGGGAAACCGGTTGTACCTGAAGAAAAATAAATGGCTGCATCATCGTCCTCAAAAATCGCAATCGCCGGTGACTGGCTGGAGCAGTTTGCTGACAGGGAATGATAGTCATCCGCAAATCCCGGACAGCCTTCTCCTACATAGATCAGCAATCTTCCCTTGCTGATACGGTCTGCGATCTCTTCCACACGTCCGATAAAGGCATTACTGAACACCAGCACATCTGCCTCTGCCAGATTTACACAATATTCAATTTCATCTGCGGAATAACGGAAGTTTAAGGGCACTGCCAAAGCACCAGTCTTCAAAATACCAAAGTAAATAGGCAACCATTCCAGACCATTCATCATAAGTATAGCTACCTTATCACCCTTTTTGATCCCTCTCTGCAAAAGCAGATTGGCAAAACGATTGGCCTTCTCATTAAATACACTCCATGTAATCTCACGCCTGTAACTGGTTTTGGGATTGGGCTCAATCAATTCAAATTCCTTCCATGTTACTCGCCTATCTTCTTTAATTTCCGGGTTGATCTCTACCAAACATACATCATTGGGATACTGTCTGGCATTTCTCTCTAAAAATTCTGTAATGGGCATCTTTTTCATTCTCCTCGATCTGCGTTATGCAATTTAACACTTTAACGCTTTTACTCATTGAATCGATTATAACAGAGTAATTGATTTTGGTCAACAAAAGAAATGTTGCTTTTTCCACTATTTTCATTTATTCTATAAGTAAAGACTTTAATTTCTAAATTCCAGAATGGAGGACTCTCATGAAAAGAACTGCGCAAGACATTATGAAACTGATTCAGGAACAGGACATTAAGATGGTTGACTTTAAGATCGTTGACATCAATGGCCAGTTCCGTCATGTAACCATCCCTGCATCCCAGTTCACTCCTGATACCATGAAGGACGGTATCGGCTTTGACGCATCCAATTACGGTTATGCAGTGGTAGAAAAAAGTGATATGGTATTTATTCCCGATCTCGATACAGCGGTTATGGATCCCTACTGTGCAATCCCTACCCTCTCTATCACCGGTAATGCCATGATCATTGATTATCCGGAAAACCGCCCTCTGGCACAATATCCCAGAAATATTGTACAGGCTGCAGAGCAATATATGAAGGATCTGGGTATTGCAGATACGATGCTGATCCTTCCGGAATTTGAATTCCACCTTTTTGATCAGGTAGGCTGGTCCGTACAGCCTAATAACATCAGCATGAGTGTGGATGCCAATCAGGCATACTGGAACAGTGATGTGGAAGGCAAGGGACGTATCGTACCTCATCAGAAGAATTATCACATTTCAAAGCCTTTGGATGACACCTACGAGTGCCGTTCTGAAATGTGTCTGGAGCTGGAAAAGATGGGAATTGCCATCAAGTACCACCACCCGGAAGTAGGGGCTGCAGGTCAGTTCGAAATCGAACCAATGCTTGGTCAGATGTCCCAGATGGCAGACGCCTCTATGATGATCAAATATGTAATTCACAACACCGCTTTAAAATATGGTAAAGCAGCTACCTTTATGCCAAAGCCGGTTTACGGCGAAGCAGGCAATGGTATGCATGTACATATGCTCCTGTTAAAGGACGGAGAACCTGTTTTCTCAGATGATGAGGGTTATTCCCACTTAAGTAAAACCGCACACTATTTTATGGGTGGTCTGTTAAAGCATATCGCATCCCTTTGTGCAATCACCAATCCAAGTACCAACTCCTTCAAGAGACTGGTTCCCGGATTCGAGGCACCGGTTACCGTTGGTTATGCAACCTCTAACAGAAGTGCGGTAATCCGTATTCCTGCGTATGCTAAAACTCCTGCTCTGCGCCGTTTCGAACTGCGTAACCCAGATGCAACCTGTAACCCTTACTTCTGCTATGCAGCACTTTTAATGGCCGGTCTTGACGGTATTAAGAACCAGATTGATCCACACGAAAATGGTTGGGGACCTTATGATATGAATCTTTACAATCTGCCGGAAGAAGAAAAGGCTAAGCTTTCTTCCCTTCCTACCAGACTGGAAGATGCTCTGGACGCACTGGAAGCAGATCATGATTACCTGACAGCAGGTGGAGTATTCCCGGAACATCTGATCACCAACTTTATCAAGCTTAAGAGAAATGAGTGTCTGCAGATGTCAAAAATTCCTCATCCTGCGGAATTTGAACAGTATTTTAGACTGTAATTTTATAAAAACACTGTTTTTTTGAATCGCATCAAAAATTGATGCGATTCTTTTTCATTTTATAGTAGCATATTTCAGAATTTTTTGGTAAACTATATAGCAATGAATAATTGTATACAATAATCCAATGCAGAAAGTGAGAAATCATTTATGAAAGCCTACAAAGATATGACCAAAGAAGAGCTGCTTACGCTGAAGGCAGCATTAGAGGAAGAATATAAAACAATGGAGGCAAAATCACTGAATTTAAATATGGCTCGCGGCAAGCCGGGATTTTCCCAGTTAGATATCGCAATGCCTATGCTGGATGTGATCAACAGTTCCGCAGACATGCACACTTTATTGGGCAACGATGTCCGCAACTATGGTGACCTGGATGGTATCGGTGAATGCCGCCGTCTTATGGCTGATATGATGTCAGTAAAGAAAGACAATGTGGTGGTATGCGGTAACTCCAGTCTGAACATTATGTACGACACTGTATGCCGTTCCATGACACAGGGTGTAAATGGTTCTACTCCATGGTGCAAGCTGGATAAGATCAAATTCCTCTGTCCAGTTCCCGGCTATGACAGACATTTTAAGATCACAGAAACCTTTGGCATCGAGATGATCAACATTCCTCTTCACGATGATGGTCCTGACATGGATATGGTAGAAGAATATGTAAATAATGATCCTACAGTAAAGGGAATCTGGTGCGTTCCCAAATACTCCAACCCTACCGGAATTTCCTATTCTGATGAGGTGGTCAGACGTTTTGCGCATTTAAAACCTGCTGCTGAAGACTTCCGCATCTATTGGGATGACGCATACTGCATCCATCATTTGTATGATGATGTTCAAGATGAAATTTTAAACATATTGGAAGAATGTGAAAAGGCCGGCAATCCTGATATGGTGTATATTTTTGCATCAACCTCTAAGATCAGCTTCCCAGGCTCCGGAGTTTCTGCCATTGCATCTTCTCCTGCCAATATTAAATTTATTATGAGCCAGATGACCGTTCAGACCATTGGCCACGATAAGATCAATCAGTTAAGACACGCAAGATTCTTCAAAGACATCAATGGTCTGAAGGCACATATGCATTTACATGCCCAGCTCATCCGCCCCAAATTCGAAGCGGTTTTGAACACTCTGGAAAGCGAATTGAGCGGTCTTGAAATTGGTACCTGGATCAAACCCCGCGGTGGATATTTCATCTCCTTTAACTCACTCCCAGGATGTGCAAAGGCAATTGTCGGAATGTGCAAGGATCTGGGCGTGATCATGACCGGTGCCGGTGCAACCTATCCTTACGGCAAAGACCCTGAGGATTCCAATATCCGTATTGCACCTACCTTCCCCACCCCGGAAGAAATGAAGGAAGCTGCGGAAGTATTTGTACTCTGTGTGAAGCTGGTAACTGTTAATAAAATGCTGGCTGAGATGTAAGAATCTAAAGACCCTATATGGGTTTTGCATGCACAAAACACCCTTGAACCAACATAGCATGTTGTCCAAGGGTGTTTTTATGTAAATCAAATTTACAGTATAACTGCTTTCGATTATAAACCTCCGAATTTGGAAAAGAAATTCTTGATGGTTGCCGCAAAATTTTCCAATGTTTCTGTGGCATTATTTAGATTTTCCAAGGCTTCAGACAATTCCTCCATATTCAGCCCCGCAACGGCTTCATTCAAGGCGTCTACGTCCAACTGCTCTAATTGGACAGCTAGCTTCTCCACAAACGGCATGGCCGCATCCGCATACTGCTTCACTTCTCTGAAAACCATAAAACCTCCCATCAGCACACATATCAATAACAAAGATGTGATAATATTGAAAATTCTGGTCATCCGAAGCTCTGTTCGTAGTTTTTCCATATCCTGATAATTCTCCTGCATAAATACTGCTCCTCCTTTTGCTTTGACTCATTACATATGATTTATCTCCTATTAATATTATGTACTGCCAAGGGCTGTAAGTCAATTTTCTTATTGTAAAAAATAATTTTAACAGTTATAATAAATATAATACTTTAAAATATAATTATCCACTCAGGAGGGAGAATATTTATGGGACGTTTAGACGGAAAAGTTGCTATTGTTACCGGCGGTAACTCAGG
>JAZUCP010000100.1:0-2455 GCA_045639165.1 Acetatifactor sp.
GCTTCCACATCCAGTCTGTAGCCGATGCGACCTTCCTCTATTACAAATTGTCCATTTTCTCTTGTCAAACCAAGATCAATAGCACTTTGGTCAAATTTGGTACATTGATGACGCAATACTTCATCAATGGCGGAAATATTAAAATCAACCTCCAGATCAAAGATCTGATTCTCATGCTGCAGATCCTTCATGATCTTGTAGCGCTCAATGATATTGCCGTGCATGCCGATCTCCATGACCTCATCCACCACCTCCGGATTGCTCCAGGAAATGCCTAATTCATCGGCACTCACCTGCACCAGATTGCCCTCCGCAGCTTCCAAAGTAACGACAATATCTCCCAGACCTTCCACATACTCACTGACAGCCTGTGTTGCTTCCTCCTTTGTCATACCGCTGACTTCCACACCGGAAATATAAATACCATCCTTAATCACATCTTTTGTCTGTGCATTTACTGTCATTCCTGCACTCAACATCCAGGATAATGCCAGCAAAGGAAGCCCCATTTTTTTAATAAATCTCTTCATATCTAGCCTTTCTTAAACAATGTACGCAAGCATTGGAACTACCATAGCAAGAATCAGAATCCCTATAATAATTCCTGAAATAATTCTCTGATTTTTTCTTTTATTAAAATGAAACATGTTTTCCTCCATTTATCCCAAGCACTGATAATGATAAAAGTATTGATAGATTATTATATCTGAAATTTTATCATTTGGCAAGTTGTGTACGGATTTTATCTTTGATTCTGCTGGCCTCACTACGGGTCAGCTTTTCCACATCGTATCCTATATCTAGTTTATACTGATCTATCAACCGATATAACTGTTCCTTCTGGGCTTTTGTAGCCGGTGTATCCTTTTTTACCTTAAAAATCAACTGCTGTGGCCGGAAAATGCCTGGCTCCCGTTCATAAAACTCTTTGCAGAGGATTTCATACAAAGTTCCTGTGGCCTCCGCGTCCGCCAACGCACGGTGAGCATCATGCGTGATCTCGTAATATTCACATAAATAGGGCAGGGTCCTGTGCTCTAACTGAGGCAGAAAGCACCGGGCAATACGCAGGGTATCTATGCCCTGTTTTTCAAAACTTTTCTTCAGATCCACTGCTGCCTTTTTTAAAAAAGAGTAATCAAACAGGATACGGTGTCCCAAAAGAGGCAGCTCCTCCAAAAAGACCTCCAGCTGTGAAAACACTTCAGCAATCTCCGGAGCCTCATCCACCTGCTCCTGACGGATGCCGGTAAGTTCCACGATTCGCTCCTCCAGCTTACGCCCCGGATTCACATAGGAGTGAAAGGTATCTGTTGTCTGTCCGTTTATCACCTTTACAGCACCGATCTCGATGATTTTGTCCGTTTTCGGATTCAGTCCGGTGGTCTCCAGATCAATGCTCACATAGGATTTTATCATGGGTTCGTACCTTTTTCCTTCCCTTTTGGTTCGAAAGTTTTTGCTTTTGAAGTCCTTCTCCCGGCAGCTCTTTTTCTTGATTCTTTAAATTCCGGGCACAGTTCCTTCAAAAAGCATTCTTCACATTTAGGCGTAGGTGCCTTACAAATGGTTCTTCCCAGGGTAATGATCTGTATGTTCCAAAGAATCCAGTGATCTTTGGGCAGCTCCTTCATCAGGTCCATCTCCACCTTCACCGGGTCTTCTTCTTTGGTCAGACCCAGTTTCTTGGAAATTCTCTTTACATGGGTATCCACTACGATGCTGGGCTCGTTAAAGATATTGCCCCTGATCACATTGGCGGTTTTTCTTCCCACTCCCGCCAGTGCCGTTAAGGATTCGATATCCGAAGGCACTTCACCCCCGTGACGTTCCAAAAGCTGATTGCAGCAGGCAATGATATTTTTCGCCTTATTGTGATAAAAACCTGTGGAGTGAATATCCCTCTCCAATTCCTTTAGATTTGCATTGGCAAAATCCTCCACGCTCCGATATTTCTGAAAAAGATCTTTTGTAACAATGTTTACTCGGGCATCCGTACATTGGGCACTGAGCATGGTGGCGATCAAAAGCTGCCATGCATTTTCATGATTCAGATAACACACATATTCTCTGCCATACCTGGCATCCAATGCCTCCAGTATCTGTAAAGTACGTTTCTTCATGTTTTCCTCTTTCCTGCATTTCACAAGCCTGCTTGTGAAACTGCGTTAATGCGTTGGTTGAAAGGAACTTTCAACCTTTCCTCTTTTCCTGTTCTTTTAAACTTCGGGGCGTAGTTCTGCCTGAAGGACTTCATTTTATTATATATCGATCCTGCTGGAAGGCTATACCCAAAAAATTGTAATTATTGTGCCTGCCGCGGGTCTATACAAAAAATTGTGTCACAAAAGGAACATATTTAACTTATATGGGACCCAAACTTCCAATTTAATGTAACGTGGCATTAAATTTCCAAATCCAAAACCTCCTGACTTTTCCCAACCCCAGTCCCATG
>JAZUCP010000101.1:0-1920 GCA_045639165.1 Acetatifactor sp.
AGGGATTGCTGTAAAATAGAAGATTTTGCGGGAATCCCTTCGGTGCGTATTTAAGTATATTGCCAAAAGGCGGAAAAGAGGTAAAAATGAAGGGAATTATTTTAGCGGGCGGTTCAGGAACCAGATTATATCCATTGACAAAGGCAATCAGTAAGCAGATTATGCCGGTATATGACAAGCCTATGATCTATTATCCATTGTCTATTTTGATGCTGGCAGGGATCAGAGAGGTATTGATCATCTCTACACCAAGGGATCTTCCGGTTTTTGAAGATTTATTGGGAACAGGTGAACAGTTAGGTATGCATTTTGAATATGCAGTGCAGGAAGTGCCAAGAGGACTTGCAGATGCATTTATTATTGGTGAGGAATTTATCGGTAAGGATAATGTGGCGCTGGTTCTTGGAGATAATATTTTCTATGGACAGAGCTTTTCAAAAATGCTGAAAGAAGTTGCTGCAAGGGAAAGCGGAGCAACGATTTTCGGATATTATGTGCGTGACCCAAGAGAATATGGTGTGGTAGAGTTTGACGAAAACGGTATGGCGATTTCCATCGAAGAAAAGCCGGAGCATCCAAAGAGCAATTATGCAGTGCCCGGACTTTATTTCTACGACAATGATGTTGTTGAAATCGCAAAGAATGTAAAGCCTTCCGCAAGAGGTGAAATCGAAATTACAAGTATCAATAATGAATACTTGAGAAGAGGAACCTTAAAGGTAGAAACCATGGGAAGAGGCTTTGCATGGCTGGATACCGGTAACCATGATGCACTTTTGGATGCGGCAGATTTTGTGGCAGCTTTCCAGAAGCGTCAGGGACTTTATATCTCATGTATTGAAGAAATTGCCTACAGAAGAGGCTTTATTGATAAGGAGCAGCTGCTGAAATTGGCTGAGCCTTTGTTAAAGACCAATTATGGTAAATATTTGGTGGAAGTGGCTGAGGGACTGTAAGAACAGGCTCATAGTTATTAAAAATAGGAAAGGCATGGTGTGACAATGGGAAAGATTACAGTTGAAACATGTGAAATAGAAGGCTTAAAGGTGATTACTCCTACTGTCTTTGGGGACGCAAGAGGATATTTTGTGGAAACCTATAATTATAATGATTTTAAGGAAGCAGGCATTGACTGTGAATTTGTGCAGGATAATCAGTCCGCGTCCAAGAAAGGTGTTTTAAGAGGACTGCATTTCCAGATCAACTACCCCCAGGATAAATTGGTGCGAGTGATCAAGGGAGAGGTGTTTGATGTGGCAGTGGACCTGAGAAAGGGATCGCCTACCTTTGGCCAGTGGAAGGGTGTGCTTTTGAGTGAAGAAAACAAAAAGCAGTTTTTTGTACCCAAGGGATTTGCCCATGGTTTTTTGGTGCTGTCTGATTATGCGGAATTCTGCTACAAGGTGACGGATTTTTATCACCCCAATGATGAGGGCGGTCTGATGTATAATGATCCTGCAATCGGCGTAGAGTGGCCCATTCCGGAAGGAATGGAGCTGGTTCTTTCCGATAAGGATACAAAGCATCCGAGTTTTGAAGAATATTTGGAAAAGTACGGAAGGTAATTTTCATGACCGAGAGAAAATGTTTGAGAAAAAATAGATTCCCGCTGCTTTTTCTGGAGTTGTGGCAGAGCAGGCATCTGATCTGGAAACTTGCAAAAAATGATTTTAAAAAACGATATGCAGGATCTTATCTGGGGGCAGTCTGGGCTATGGCTCAACCGGTGGTAACCATTGCTATGTACTATCTGGTGTTTGATCTGGTGTTTAACAGCAGGGGCCCCATTCTTTCCGATGGCAGGGAGATTCCCTATGTACTGTCTTTGACTGCAGGTCTGGTGCCTTGGTTCTTTTTCAGCGAAGCTTTGAATCACGGAACTATGGCATTGCTGGAATACAATTATCTGGTGAAAAAAGT
>JAZUCP010000102.1:0-1648 GCA_045639165.1 Acetatifactor sp.
AAGACCTATTTTTTTCATAACAGTACCCCCGTTTTATAAAACTAATAATTACTCAAAGAGAAGTTTAAATCCCTTCAATTTATAGATTGCCTCAACAAAATAATAATCGCCATATATTATGGGAATATGTGCAGTTTTACCGATTGCTTCAGGATTATCTGTCCATTCTTCCGTACCCATTCCAACAATATAATCTATATCTGTATCATAATTACAGCATTCCTTATCCAATGTTTTCAGAAGATTAATTGCCACATTATAATACATTTTCCCCTCATATTCAGGAACATTTTTAGCAATTTCCAATAGCCCGCAAGCCGCACAGGCACTTGCTGTTGAATCATAAAGAGCCGGCTGATCCGGCGAACGAAAATCCGCTTTAGGCATATAATCATCACAAACAGCTGCAATAAAATAATGAGCAACCTTCTTTGCTGTATCCAGATATTCCTTTTTACCTGTATGGATATAACTCAGGACAAAACCATGCAATGCCCATGCCTGCCCCCTTGACCATGATGAGTTCACATCATAACCTTGTCCAGCTAATGACTCAATACTTTCTCCCGTTTCAGGATTATAGACAACTATATGTTTTACAGAACCGTCATCACGAATATGATTCTTCATTGTTGTATCTGCGTGCTCCATAGCAACAGCCTTAAATCTTGGATCGCCGATTTCCCTTGAAGCCCAGTACAAAAGTGGTATATTCATCATACTGTCTATGATTGACACACACGGGTCTACATTCCAAGCACGCAGGAATTTACCGGTTGTATTATATCTTGCCATAAGCAAGCTAGCAGCATACATAGTTCTGATTTTAGACCTTTCATTACCTGTTAACCTGTAATTTACTCCTGCTGTAAGGTGCCACATAAATCCGACATCATGATGAAGCCTCCAAAAAGTCTTAAACGCTTCATCTAAGATTTCTTCGTTCTTTTCGGCGGAAATTTTATATTCGCCATTTTTTGTTCCGCAATACATTAACCACATCAATCCACCCCAAAAGCCATTCGTCCACCAGCAAATATTTTCTTTTGCGTGGTCTGTATGTACTCCGTCTTTTGCAGTATACGGAAGCTTTTCACGGGAACGCACTGCAACCTTAGAAAGCTTTTTATCAATCTTTTCCCATGTGCTTTCTATGAATTCTCTGTCATTTTTCGCTGCTTCTGTAATATCATACATACTCCGTTCCTCCTCATTAGTCTTTATCTGCTAATCTATAAATTGTTACAAAAGCTTCAGCTCTTGTTGCTGTTGCTTTTGGCCCGAAGCTTCCATCAGGATATCCGTTCATAAGCGCAAGGTAGGTGCATTTATCAATATACTCTTCAGCCCAATCACTAATTATTGATGAATCTTTGTAATCTTTCTTCTCCTTAGAGTGCATAGGACCGTTTACAAATTCATAGGCATTTGCCAAAATTTTTGCCATTTGTTCACGAGTTATAGGCGCATTTGGTTCAGCTTTTCCATCATATCCATTTAAGATTCCATTCCTATATGCCGTTTCAAGATCATTAGCGAACCAATCATCTTTATTTACATCCGTGAATATACTCTGATATGAGTCTGTATCTAAATCTAATGCTCTTACTATCACAGAAATAAATTCTGCACGCGTAATATTATCAGA
>JAZUCP010000103.1:0-7016 GCA_045639165.1 Acetatifactor sp.
TCTCTTAATAATATCCTCTATCTGTGCACGCTGTACATCTGACAAGGATAATGTATTTACTACCACATCCACTGCATTGTCATTGATGCTGACTACTACATCCGTAAAGCCCTTAGCCTGAAGCAAAAGCTCTGCAGCAGCTTCTGCTTCCGCAAATTTGGTCATTTTTACCATGGTTGTGATGGCTTCCAGCTTTTGGTCCTCACCCACACCGGAACTATTGATGATCTCCATTAAGGTTTCTTTATTTCTGGAGCGAACCTGTTCCTTGGCAAGCTTGGCGTCGGATAAAATAGCTGTTCCGGCAACGGAGGTAAAAACGGCTTCTCCCGGTACCTCGCCTTCTTTGGGTTGTGCATCTGACAAAAGCAATTCATCCTCAGATGCACTTAAGAGTTCATCCATACTGCTGTCCAGATAATTGGCCGTGAGCTCATCCAGATCTGTATCCAGACTCTCAATATCTGAGGTGCCGGTAAACAGATCATCCTGTACGGTAAAAATTTCTGTAATGGTTCCTTCCACCCCGTTTACCAGTTGGTTGCCACTGGTTTGTAAATCTTCTTCCAGTGGATTGTTCCCTGCAAACTGCAGATATCCTGCAATGGCCAGCATAATTGCAAGGGCTGTGATCATAAGCTGATTCTTTTTAAATAATTTTTTCAATCTGACATCTCCTGCTTATTCTTTTTTACTACTTCATCATATGAGACCTTATATCAATATATTCCTCATTACCTAGGAACTTCCTACAACCTTAATTTTATGTATGGTTATATCAAACAAGGCTTGTATCACTTCAGTGATATGCTGCTTTACCTTTCCTGTTCCGGCTCCTTCTGCAATCACTACTACCCCTTCCACCTTGGGATAAACGGTTTTAACCACCATATCATTTTCTACAACCAACACCTCTGATTCCTGCAATGTGATCATTACATTTACCTTGCCGGCTCCCGCAATTCCGGATAAAATATTTTCCAGTTTTTCTTCCATCATAGTGATGTAGTCTTGGTTTTTGTTCTCCTCCGGCACTTCACTTTCCATGGTTTTCTCCACAGTACTGCTTGACGTTTCCTGTACCTGTACATCCTCCTCTTTCTTCACAGGTACTGCGATTACAGCCAATAAAATACCGATCAACACAAGGACGATCAGATTTTCCTTCTGAAAATATTTATCCAGATTGTATTTTTTCAAAAAATGATATATTCCGCTCAATTTTCCACCGCCTCTTCTTCCTTTTGAATATAGGACTGCTTCAGATCCTTTATCAGGTTATCTAAAATTCTCTCTGCATCCTCTTCCACATCTTCTTCCTGAAATTCACCATACCCCATATCGTTTTCCATCTCCTGAACCATCCGCTCAATCTGTCCCTTCTCCAAAAAGCCGGCGATCATACCAATAGGTTCTATAAACTTCACCAGAATGATCAAGCTGATCAATAATCTTAAATATTTTACATATGCTCCATTGGGTCTGAAGTGGATCAACAATTGTCCGCATATCAAAAAAACACCCATGGATCGTATCCCATCCAGCCATTCTCTCATCATAACTCCTACACCATCCTTCCCGTGGTCAAAGCGACCACCGATATACTGATCATAAACAATAATATGGCTGTAGACGCAATGCGGAATAAAAGCATACAGGCATCTCCTGATTGATTGGTATAAGCAGTTAATCGCTTGTCACTAACCAGCCCCAGCACAGCTGCTGCGATCCGAAGAACCCATGCAAGTACAAAAATATAAAGCAAGGGAGCCGCACACAATGCCAATAACACCAGCATACACAATATCCCCACACTGTTTTTGATAATGGTGGCTGCACCAAAGATCAATTCCATTGCCCCCTCCGCCGCATTACCGATACCGGGGATGGCAGAGATCACTTTTTGCAATACCGTAGATCGGACGGACTGCACTGCCGGACTTAACATAGATTGAATCACACTGACTCCGGTTACCAATCCTACACAGGCTTTTAAAGCATTTTCGATTCCTTTTTTAACCAGCTCTATCAAAAGTGTCAGCTTTTCCTCCACCCATATTCCATTCATCATGGTAAAATACATATATATCTGTGTAAAAGGCAGAAGCCCCTCCCTCAGCACGGATTCCACGATATAGATCAGGACAAGCATACCCTGATGAGTGATGGATACCACACCCCCTCCGGAAGCCACTCCAACTGCCAGCAAATAGGTGGGGATCATCAGCTTCATAAAGATAAGAATATTCTCCAACAATTGCAATACAGTGGAAAAAGTCTCCTGATAACATTTCAAAAGAATTGTCATAAACAACAGATACAGGAAGAAAAAGCTTAAATCTGCAATCTGATGCTTGTCAAATATTTCTACAAAATGAGTGAGTACGGAGGATGCGATTCCCAGAATCAAAAGCCAGATAAATAATGTCTTAATAGAATCAAAATATCCCAAAAATCCATTCACTCCACTTTTCATAATCCCTGTCAACCCTCCAAGAATATCCCCCTTTAACAGACTCTCCAGCAGTTGATTTAAAGAAATCCCACTCTCCGGAAAGAGCTTATCCAATTCATTTTGCAGGGTCTGGAAACCGAAGTTGTCCCAGATCATCTCTCCGCTTACCATACCCGTCAGTAACTTTCCCACACTCATAATATGATCCCTTCCAGCACCTTTAGTGTTGCCAGCAAAATAGGGAATCCGGCGAACATAACAGAGAGCTTTCCTACAATTTCCAATTGATTTGCAATACTGGCATAGCCTGCATCCTTGCAAATACTGCCACAGAATTCACAAACATAGGTAATCCCTATGACCTTCATCAATATTAAAAGATAGCTTTCATACCCTTGGAAATATTGTTTTAAGGAGTCCACATAATCCACCAGTGTTTTAAACTTTCCAAGCACAAATCCTGTGACAATCACTCCCATAGCCAGTCCGATATATGTAGCATATTCCGGTTTGGTAGCCTTAAACTGCACAGCCAATATAGCTCCCACAATCCCTAAGATTCCCAGTTTCATGATATCCGGCATTTTCCTTCCCTTCCTTTCCTTGAACTTCTACAGCGTTTATAAAGAAAACAACGCCTGCACTGTAGCGAAAAGATCATAAATATAGGGCACAATCCAGCTTAAAACCAAAATCAGAGCGGATAAACTCAGTAAAAAGGAATGTTCCTCTCTACCACTGTGCTTTAGCACCTGGCACAATATGGTTACCAGTATTCCTACTGCAGCAATCTTAAAAATCAAATTTACTTCCATCTTAAACTTAACCTGTCCTTTTCTACAGCAGAATCAGCACCAGCAACAGACCGCTCATGGTTCCTAAGCTGACTGACAATCTGCTTCTTTTCTTTAAATCTATTTCCTCAGCTTCTATTCTCCCCAGCAAAACATCCCTGCCTCTTTCCAGATTTCTCTTCTGCATCCACTCATCCGGAAATCCCACATCCGCAAAACATCGGATAAAGACCTCTTTTTCCTCCTCTACCGGAATGTCTGCCAGCCCCTTTTCCAGAATTTGCTTACTCAGAATTCCAAAACTTATACCGTAAGCTTCCTGAAAACCATCATAAATCTCCTGAAACAGTCTCCCGTAGGGCTGGGTCGCTCTTTCACCAATCTCCAGGCAACATTCCGGTAACGTACTTTTTCCGTAATCAATTTCACTGATGGCTAATTCCAGGATTCGGACCATCTCTCTTAAATGCCACACTTTTTGCTTCATCTGCATGCTGTACCAGATCCCCAAACCACTGCAGCCGCAAAAGATACAAAAAAATCCTAACCACCTTGATAAATACACTGCCATTTACCCTCCTCCAATCCATATATATGAAAGACACCAAAACGGCCTTCCTTTTTACTCAGTACAATGCATCGCTTAAATATCTCCTCTTCCCCTCCATGAAATCGGTTTTTTCGAAGCACAAAATCCTCCAACGAATCTCCATGCATGGTTGCCAAAATGCTGCATCCGCAATTGGATACCAGCTTTAAGCTTCTCCATTCCTCCAAGCCCCCCAATTCGTCAATGGCTACAACGGCAGGTGCCATGGAGCGTATCATCAAAAGCATTCCTTCCTGCTTCGGACACCTGTCCATTACATCCGTCCGAATCCCTACATCATTCTGGGGACAGCCCTGAAAGCATCCCGCTATCTCGCTTCTTTCATCAATCACCCCCACACTGACCCCGTTTCCGAAGTTGCATCCATTAGAAACCTGTCTGATCATATCTCTCAACAAGGTTGTCTTCCCCGCCCCCGGTGGGGATACGATCACTGTATTGATCACCTTACTCTGTTCATAAATCCAGGGCATGATGGGGGTTGCAGCTCCCACGATCTCATGTGCAATTCGAATATTTAGGCTGCTGATAAACTTTATGGTCCGAACCCGGTAAGCTTCATCCACCACAACTTGTCCGCATATTCCGATGCGGTGTCCTCCTTCCACAGATATAAATCCCTGCCGCATCTCATCCTCATATGCATAGACGGAATATCTGCAGATATGATTGGTAATATTTCGGATCTCTTGTATACTAATGACTCTTGCCTGATTTCTTAATCCAGTAAATTCCCCTTTCGCATCCAGAAATTTTTCCTGACCGTTTATCATAATGCATATGGGATTGCCAGATCTTAATCTGATTTCTGAAATTTTCCCTTGGTTTTTCGAAGTTACTCTAAAAAAACCCCTCCATTCCTCCGGGAATAACTGTAATATATTTTTCTCTTTCATATTTTCCTCTTTTTTGCATATTGAAAGGAACCTTCAAACTCTCCTTGTTCCTTTAACTCAATATATGAATCATGTACCCAAATAAGTACATTGGTTTTAGAAAAAATTCCTTTACATAATTTACAAATAATGATATATTATAATTACAGTAACAGTAATGGTTACTATTTTGATCAGGAGGTGAAATCATGAGTTCTGCAAACAGTGCACAGGTAAGCAACTTAGTAAATCTTTTAGACGGTTATGTATCCAAAGGGGGACACCATCTGAACGTTAATGTATTGAATAAGGATACTCTTATTGACGCTCAGAAGCATCCGGAAAACTATCCTCAGCTAACCATTCGCGTCAGTGGTTATGCCGTAAATTTCATCAAATTAACTGCGGAGCAGCAGGCCGACGTAATCAGTCGTACTTTCCATGAAGCGGTATAATGAACCGGACACTATTGAGGGGAATCTTAAGATTCCTCTTTTTTTTTAACATTAGGAGTGTTATAATTGGTTTTATATAAGTCAAATGAAAGGACAGATGTTATGCAGATTATTATTGTAGGCTGCGGCAAGGTTGGCTACACCCTTGTTGACCAGTTAAGTAATGAAGATCATGATATCGTAGTAATAGATACAAGCGAAGAAAAGGTTCGCAGTATCAGCGGAGAATTAGATGTAATGGGGATCGTCGGAAACGGTGCCAGCTATCAGACCCTTTTGGATGCAGGTATTCAGGACGCAGATTTACTGATTGCAGTCACAAATTCTGACGAACAGAACCTTTTGTGCTGCGTTATTGCAAAAAAGGCCGGTAATTGCAAAACCATTGCCAGAGTGCGTAACCCTGTTTATTACGCTGAACTTGGATTTTTAAGGGAAGAATTGGGACTTGCTATGATCATTAACCCGGAGTTAACTTCTGCATCGGAAATTGCCCGACTCTTCCAGTTTCCCTCTGCAATTAAGATTGATACCTTTGCAAAAGGCAGGATCGAAATGATTCATTTCCGAGTGACTCCTGACTGCAAATTAAAGGATTATCCTTTGATTAATATCAGGACAACCCTAAAATGTGATGTACTGGTTTGTACCGTTACAAGAGGTGAGGAAGTGATCATTCCCAAAGGTGATTTTATTTTCCGGGAAGGCGATATTGTTGCAATCGTAACTGCACCCTCCAATGCAACTTCATTCTTCAGAAAAATCGGCATCAATATTGGACGAACTCATAATGTTATGATTGTGGGCGGCGGTACAATAGCTTTTTACCTTGCAAGGCGTCTGATCGATGCGGGGATTGATACTAAAATCATCGAACAGAATTTTAATCGTTGCGAAGTGTTAAGCGAATTATTACCGGAGGCTACCATTATACATGGGAATGGTATTGATCAGAACCTGCTGATGCAGGAAGGACTTGCACAGACGGAAGGCTTTGCGGCTTTGACCGGATTGGATGAAGAAAACATCCTGTTATCTCTTTACGCAAAGAAGGCTTCCAATGCAAAGGTAGTAACCAAGGTAAATCGTATTACTTTCAATACTGTTTTGGATGATTTGAGACTGGATAGTATTACATATCCACGTCTTTTGACGGCAGATTCCATCATCAAGTATGCCCGTTCCATGAATGCCTCCCTGCACAGCAATGTGGAGAATCTTTACAAGCTGCACGACGGCCGGGTAGAGGCTCTGGAATTTTACATCAAAGAGGAAAACAAATATATCACCAATATTCCTTTGATGAATATGCGGATTAAAAAGAACATCCTTGTATGCTGTATCTTGCGCCATGACAAGGTGATCATCCCTGGTGGTCAAGATTACCTGCAGGCCGGAGATTCCGTTGTAATTGTAACCACCGAGCGATTACATGATATCAAAGATATTCTGATAGACTAATTTTGTTTTGAAAGGCATAATTATGAACTATAAAATGATCAGCTTTATTATCGGCTGGCTTCTGAAATTTGAGGCACTCTTTTTAATATTACCGTCCCTGGTTGGTTTCTTCTATAAGGAATACTCCGTTGCATGTATTTATCTGATTATTTCAGCTATATGTTTTGGTATGGGAAGCTTATTAAAACTATATGGACGCACCAAATCCCCCCTTTATTCCCGGGAAGGCTTTGTATCCGTATCTCTGGGATGGATCATACTCAGTTTTTTCGGTGCTCTGCCTTTTGTATTCAGCGGAGAGATTCCCAGCCTGACAGATGCTCTTTTTGAAACCATCTCCGGCTTTACCACAACCGGTGCCAGCAT
>JAZUCP010000104.1:0-6908 GCA_045639165.1 Acetatifactor sp.
AGCTTTTTAAGTATAGGTTGATCATGATTTTAACATTAGCGCCGCTGCGGACGAAAGTGGCAGAAAGTCCTGCATTGGCGGGAATCTATAATTTTATGAAAAAGATATTATATCGGAGATAGGAATGTTTGTATATATTACGTTGTTTATCCTGGTAATGGGATTCTCTTTTTTAATAAAGGAGCAGGAATGTGTACAACTGAATAGGATTCGTTCAGGGATTAAAACCAGACAGCAGGTGGCCAATCTATGGGCGGCTGCGGCAATCTTTCTTCTGCTGGCGGCAGTATCTGCCTGTAGGATTGCGGTGGGCAATGATTACTGGGTATATCGCGATAATTTTGAATTGATCATGCAAGGCAGACATGTGTCTTATGAAATCGGATTTAATCTGGTGGTGTGGGTGATCCAGTCCTTGTGTGGATACGATAATTATATTCCGGTATTTGCCTTTTTTTCGATCGTTACCTGCCTTTTCTTTGTAAAAGCCCTGTACGACCAGGCGGAATGGTTCAGTGGAAGTCTGTTTTTGCTGATGACCGGTGGGTTTTATTATTCCAGCTTAAACTCCGTAAGATATTATTTTGCACTTGCCATCGCACTTTATGCCATGAAATATGTGCTTAGAAAACAATATGGTGCATTTGTTCTGTGGATTGTTTTTGCAGCATTTTTCCACAAATCCATTCTTGTGGTGATACCCGTATATCTGCTTGCGCGGTTTTTGGCAGAAAAACCTATGAAATATCTGTTGATCTTGGGCGGAGTGGTGGTTTTAAGCCTGGTTGCATTTAAGGGATTGTATAGAAAAATTATTTTCTTCTTTTATCCTTTTTATGAAGGCTCGGTATTTGATCAGGTGGATTATTCCCTGGCCAATATTGCAAAATGCCTGGGTGTATTGGTGTTGTGTATTCTCTTTTATCAGACTGCAATCAAAGAGAATGTAAAAAATAGATTTTATTTTATATTAAGCCTGGTAGGAACGGTACTTTATACCTTTGGTGCGTTCGTGCCGGAAAGCTCCCGTATCGGGTATTATTTTATCACGCCACACATTTTTTTGATCCCGGGTGTACTGACATGTACCCCCAATAAAAAATGGAAGATTTTCTGGGTGGCAGCAATTGCAGCAGCCTTTCTGGGATACTTTGCGCTGTTTTTAAGATCGGCATACAGTATCGATATCAGATTGCTGCCGTATTTGAACTGGATTTTTGATTAGGAAACAATAACTGGAGGATGCTATGAAGGTTTTGTGGGTTTGCAATACCATCCTGCCCCAGGCGGCAGAATATCTGAATATGGAAGGTACCAATAAAGAGGGATGGATTGCAGGACTTGCGGAGCGTCTTTTGCGGGAACAGGGGGACTATCAGGTAGAACTGGCGGTAGCCTGCCCCATGTTTGGCGGGGTGGAAAAGAAAAAATGGCTGATTCCGGGTGTGGATGGAGCACAGGATTTTTTGCAGTATGGATTTAAGGAGGATGTGGATCATCCGGAAAATTATGATAAAAATCTTGGGGAAGAGCTAAAGGAAATCATTGCAGATTTTCAGCCGGATCTGGTCCATTGTTTTGGGACGGAGTATCCTCATACCCTTGCGTTGACCAAGGTGTGTGATAAAGATAAATTGTTAATTGGCTTCCAGGGGGTTTGCAGCAAGCTGGAAGAAGTATATTATGCGGATCTGCCCGAGAAAGTTGTAAAACGAGTGACCGTTCGGGATTTCTTAAAGCAGGACAGTATCCGGAAGCAAAAAGAAAAATTTAAAAAGAGAAGCATCAGTGAAGAGAAGGCCATTAAAGCTGCCAAGCATGTGACGGGAAGAACGGTGCTGGATAAAAGCTATGCTTTGAAATACAACCCTGATATTCAGTATCATTTTATGAACGAGACCTTAAGAGGGGTCTTCTATCAGGGAGCCTGGTCCCAGGAGAACTGTGAACCTCACAGTATTTTCATCAGTCAGGGGGATTATCCCTTAAAGGGATTGCATTACGTGTTAAAAGCCATGCCCATGATTCTAGAACAATATCCCGATGCTAAATTATATGTGGCAGGAAACCCCATTGTCAGACCGAAGAATCTTATGGGGGCATTGAAGATTTCTTCCTACGGAAAATATATTATGGAGCTTCTGGATCAATGGAAGCTCAAGGATAAAGTGGTGTTTTTGGGAAAATTAAACGGGGCTCAGATGAGAGAAAGAATGCTTCTAAGCAATGTCTTTGTCTGTGCTTCCGCAGCAGAAAATTCTCCCAATTCCCTGGGGGAAGCCATGCTTTTGGGTGTGCCCTGTGTGACTGCGTGGGTGGGAGGCGTTCCCACTGTTTTTGAAGACGGCGTGGATGGAATTGCATACCCGGGATATGGTGCAGAAATCTACCGGGAAGTATCTGACCCGGAAGCCGAACAGGCGAAACGTCTGGCCCAGGCAGTTATTGAGATGTGGCAGGATGAAGACAGGATGGCGACTTATGGTAAAAATGCTTCAGGGCACGCGGGAATAACCCATGACGGACAGAAGAATTTTAAACGGCTTCTTGAAATTTACAGAGAAATAGTAGGACAAAAGTTATGAAAATTGTATTTGTTTCAAATTACATTAATCATCATCAGATCCCATTTTGCAATGAAATGCATAGGAGGCTGGGGGAGGGTTTTGTGTTTATACAGATGGAGCCTATGGAAGAAGAGCGGATTAATATGGGGTGGAATCCGGATTGCCAGCTACCTTATGTTAAATATGGTTATAAAGAACCTGCAGTATGTCAGCGACTGATCCGGGACTGTGATGTTGTGATTTGGGGCGGAGCGGAAGATGAAACCTTTTTAAAACCACGATTAGACATGAAAAAGCCTGTTCTAAGATATAGTGAGAGATTGTATCGCACCGGGCAGTGGAAAGCGATTTCGCCAAGAGGGTTGAAAAAAAAGTACTTCGATCATACCCAGTACAACCATGCTCCGGTGAGTCTTTTATGTGCTGGTGCGTATGTGCCCTCAGATTTTCATATTATAAGAGCATATCCTGAAAAAATGTATAAATGGGGATACTTTCCGGAAACAAAAACCTACGACATAGATAAATTGATGGAAGGGAAGAGAGCTGCACATATTTTATGGGTGGCGAGATTAATTGAGCTGAAGCATCCTGAGTTGCCGGTGGAGACGGCCAGGTATTTGCGGGACAAAGGATATTCCTTTCAAATGGATATTGTAGGTGGAGGTATTTGCGAGCCTATGGTAAAGTCCTTAATAGCAAAGTACAACTTAGAGAATTATGTTACCCTTCATGGAATAAAAAAACCGGAAGAAGTACGAACATATATGGAGAAGGCTGATATTTTTCTGATGACCAGTGATCGAAACGAAGGTTGGGGAGCGGTTATCAATGAGTCCATGAACAGCGGATGCGCAGTGATAGCCAATCACATGATAGGTGCGGTTCCGTTCTTGCTGCGTCATGGAGAAAATGGATTGATTTATCAAGATGGTAAAGAACAACAGCTTTTTGAGCTTACTGAGAAATTAATAACAGACAGAGGGTATTGCCAGATGTTAGGCCGCAATGCGTATCATACGATTGTAAAGGAATGGAATGCAGAAACGGCTGCTGAGAGATTATACCAGCTTTGTAGAAGGGTTTTCTTTGGGGAACAAGAGAAAATTTCGGAATCAGGGCCATGCTCTGTGGCACCCGTAATATCGGAAAGAAAGATGTACCGTTATTTGACCAATAAAAATAAAGTGAAGTAAATGGAGGGGATAGGATGAAACTACCTTTGATCAGTGTGATCGTACCCGTTTATAATATAATGGAATATTTGCCAAGATGTGTGGATTCCCTTTGTGCCCAGACTTATGGGAATCTGGAGATTTTACTGGTGGATGACGGATCTACGGATGGTACTTCTGGACTTTGTGACCAGCTGGCCGAACGAGATGAGCGAATCCGGGTTTTTCATAAAGAAAATGGAGGATCCTCCTCTGCCAGAAATTTAGGAATTGCACATTCCAGAGGGGAATACATTGGTTTTGTGGACAGCGATGATTACGTGGAGCCCACAATGTATGAGGAATTATATAAAGGAATTGTGGATTTTCAAGCGGAGATTGCACAGATTGGACGAGATGAAATTGATGAGCAGGGCAATCTGATGCCTGATATCTGTGAACCGCCCGCTGAGAGAATATTTATTTCCTCGGAAGAATTTTTAAAAGAGTTATTGATGCACAGAGGGGATTGTTCTTTTTGTACCAAGCTAGTGAAACGGGAGCTCCTTATGAAGATGCATTTCCCGGTGGGAGAGCTGAATGAGGATTTTAAGCTGCTGGTACAAATGCTTCCTGACGTAAAGGGAATCGTATCCCTGCCCGGGCAGACCTATCATGTGTTTTATCGGATCGGAAGCAACACCAGAAAGAGTGATAAAAAGGCGTTTTCCAGAGTTTATGGAGATTGTGTGGAAAATGCAGATATGGTAATGAAGCTTGTAAAACAACATCATCCGGAGCTTGAAAAGGTGGCTTTTCGCTTTGGGATTTTCCAGAGATTGGAATATCTGTTACACATTCCCATTGAACAAATGGGGCCGAATACTGTACAGTATAGGTGTATCGTGAAGTATATGCGGAAGAATTGGTGGAAAGCCATGTGCAATCCCATTCTGACCGCGAAAAACAAGGTGTACCATACACTGTTTTCAATTGCGCCGAAACAGGTAAGGGTATTACATAAAAGGATAAAAAAACTGTAAAGGATAGTAGATGAAGAAAAGACTGAAGAAAATCATTGGCTATATAGCTTTGACAATTACATTAGGAATTGCCGGTATTCCGGTACAGGTTTCTGCTTTGGAGTTTCGAGGCAGGGTGGAGTCTGTGGTTTTTTCAGAGGAAGATATGGAATTCTTTAAAATAGCCAGGGCCGCACTGCAGGATATTTTGCGCGAAAAAGATGTAATGGCACTGGTATATCTGACTGATAAGTACCCGTTACGACAGGAAGCATCCGGGGGAGCTGCGGAGGTTATAAAGCTTCGCTCCGGCCAGCAGGTACAAATTCAGGATGTGATCATGACGCCTGAGCTGGAGGCTTGGGTGCAGGTACGATGCTTGGTGAAGGGGCAGGAGTACACAGGATATATTAACAGACAGAACCTGGCATGCTCGGATGAATTGTTCCTTGCCTGGGAAATGGAATACGGAATGAATCCGGCAGCTTTTCAGGTCATGCTTATGACAGAAGGGGATGTGGGCCAGAGCACGGAAGGTGGAAGCGGTGAAGGGGAAGCCATACCGGAAAAACCGATATATGAAGATGTGGAAATGTTCCCTGAAAGCTATCAGGAAGCCTTGTATGCCTTAAAGGAGCTGTATCCGGACTGGATGTTTGTCAAAATGCCTGTGAATCTGGAATGGGATAAGGTAGTTGAAGAAGAATTGAAAAATGGCAGAAGTCTGGTCTATAGTACCAATCCAACTGCCATGAAGGAAGGATTATATGGTCAGAAATGGTATTACGCATCGAAGGAAACAGTGGAGTACTATCTGGACCCCAGAAGCCGATTGACGGAGAATAAGATTTTCCAGTTTGAGCAGCTTACATATAATGAATCCTATCATACAGTGGAAGCGTTGCAAGGCTTTTTGGATAATACCTTTATGAAGGGCATTTTGCCCGGCACGGTAATGACCCATGCTACAACCATTACAGCGATTGGAAAAGAGCTGGATATCAGTCCCTTCCATTTGGCCAGCCGTGTTTATCAGGAGCAGGGGACGGGAAATTCCGCTTTGATTTCTGGAAATTATCCGGGGTATGAAGGGTATTATAATTATTACAATATCGGCGCCACTGGCAGCAGTGATGAAGAAGTCATTATCAATGGGCTGGAGTATGCAAAGAAGCAGAATTGGACAAGTCCTTATGACTCACTTTATTTTGGTGCACAGATTATTGAGGCAAATTATATTGATCGCGGTCAGGATACATTGTATCTTCAGAAATTTGATGTAGATGACAGTGACGGGGAATTGTTCTGGCATCAGTATATGCAGAATATAGGTGCACCGGACAGTGAAGGTGCAAGTATTAAAAAACTTTATGAAAATGCCGGGGCATTAAACAATACCTTTGTATTTAAAATTCCGGTTTATGAAAATATGCCCGAAGAAGCCTGTGCAAAGCCGGAGACCTCCAATCGGGTAGTGTTGGATATCCTGGATGGTTATGAGAATCTGCAGGTATATCTGGATGGAGTGCCGGTAACGGCGGTAAAGAAAAATGGTTACTATGTGGCAGAGGCTCCAAACAGCGATGTAAAAACCGCTGTAATGTATCAGTACGATGAAAAAAATATTCCGGTGGGTATGTCTGTCTGGGAATTAACATACGATGGCTCCGGCTATCTGGTAAAAGAGCTGGAAGGTTTAAAAGATGTGCTTAGCTATCATGGATTCTCCATTCGTATTACGGGACGATCCGGTATTCGATATAAGTCCGGAATTTTGCAGGAAACGAAAGGTGGTCTTGCAGGAGAAGGCGTTGATGGATATACATTGAAGGAATACGGAACCTTATTGTTGACCCAAAATCTGCTTGGAGATGGGTATCTGACCCTTTCTACGGAGAAAGCGGCAACCGGCTTGTCCTATGGTACGGGAGAGAATGGAGAGAAGATTGATAAGGTTCTGGAACGGGTAGACGGAAGAGATCGCTTTGCTTCTGTATTGGTGGGCCTGCCCATCAGTGAATATCAGACGGAATTTGCATTTCGTTCTTATATGATTTTAACAAAAAATGATCGGGAAATTGTTCTTTATGGTCCCCAGAATGCAAAAAGTATTTATACTTTAGCAACCCAGATCGCGGCAGCAAACGTGTATCAGGAGGGAAGCA
>JAZUCP010000105.1:0-4660 GCA_045639165.1 Acetatifactor sp.
TTCCTTGATCGGGGTCTGAGCTAATTCGCTGTCCCGGATGCAGGCGGAGATAAAATCAGAAGCCTGCTCAACAGAGGTTTTAAAATCAACTTTCTTCAAAGCATTTGCACTTAATATAGAAGCAAACATATCTCCTGTGCCGGGTCTGGCAGCTCCGGCGGAAGGGATGATTAACATAGAGGCATCCCCTTTGTCCCAAAGATAATTTCCCAGGTTGTTTCCACATTGAATTCCCGTAATCACGATCTGCATACGCTTTTTGGGGTCCAAACGAAGGCAAAGATCGTAAAGTTCGGCGTCGGACCAGGTGTCAGAATGATATGACACATCTGTCAGCATGGTTGCTTCAGTCAGATTTGGGGTGATGATATCCGCTTTTTGGACAAGCAGCTTCATTTTTTCGATATGTTCTTTGGTTACAGTGGAATATGCCTTTCCATGATCCCCCATGACCGGATCCACAATGACGGTGGCATCGGGCTTTAGAATTCCACGAGGGGAATCGTCCGAAGGCCCTGAGATGTGCATGGGTAACCTCTTGGAATTCAATAAATCATAAACCATATCTAACTGCTTGGGATTGCTTAAATATCCGATATACAATCCATCAAAAGAAACACCAATGTCCTTCCAGGCCTGTAGAAAATGAGGAATGTGCTCCGTCATATCTGCTTTGTGGCAGGGACTGTAGGCAAGATGGCTGGAAAGCACCATAGCCGGAATAGGGCAGGCCTGCACTTTCATTACACTGATAATAGGAAGTGCCGCAGTGATGGAGATCTTTCCAAAGCCTGCAAAACTGCTGATCATAGCCAAACGTGGAATCTGCTGCATAGTTTATGTCCTTTACTTTACTTTTTCTCTGCTACTTGATTCAACATCCTTTTGATAGCGGGACGAATTGCCATACTTAAAGGAACTGCCACAACAACTGCAATAATACCGTTTGCCAAAGAAACAACACCTTTTTGGGCAATATCTACCATCACACCTTCCAGAGGAAGCCCGAGAACAATGTGATCTTCAACAAAGCTTTTTGAAAGATACAGGATCACATACGAGATGGCTCCAGCAGCACCGGCTATAGAGCTGAAAAGGATGGTCTTGCCCTTGCTGCTAAACTTCTTATACAAGATACCGCAGATCCAAGCCATTAAAAATTTGAAAACAAAAGTAAATGGTGCGGATGTAATGTAGGCCGGGTTGAGGATGTCAAAGAATGCAGAGCCGATACCGGCAGCCATACCACCCCACACAGGTCCTAACAAAAGACCGCTTAATAAGCACATCACATTTCCCATATGTATACGGGTATTGCCGATAGCAGTAGGAATGGGAATCTGTAAAAATGCAGATGCCACATAAACCATGGCAGCCATAAGACCGATTAAAGTGATTTCCTGAACAGTAATTTTTCTTTTCATGTCAATCCTCCTGAAGATAATAATATAGTAAACATGCATGTTTTTCATTGTTATGTGATATACAATACCACAGTTTTGGTATGGTTAAAAGTACCAGAATAAGTTTTTTGAAGCAGACCAGTTCGAGGCAAATCCTGATATTGAGAAATAATCAATAATAAATATAAATTTGGATAAAAAACTTTAATCTCAGTGTTTTTTGTGTTAAACTAAATATGAAATAATTGTTATGATTGGGAGGATTGTTATGCCAGAGTTAAGTAGATTTGAGGGAATGATCATAAAAATGCTTTTTAATGATACTGTTCAGCACAATAAACCCCATGTTCATGTATATTATGGAGAATACAAAGCTGCGATAGGAATTGATGGTGAGTTGTTGGCAGGTGCATTGCCGGTAAAACAAATGAAAATGGTAGTTGGGTGGTTGGCACTTCATGAAGAAGAAGCGTATGCTGCATGGAATAAGGCGGTTAGAGGCGAACATTTTGACAAGATTAGACCATTATAGGAGAGTTTGTTGTTTATGTATATTATAAATGGAATTGCTTATGCGGGTGAATTGAAAGAGAATATTGAAGTGGCAGACATTAAGATATTAGACGATTATATGATGATTATCTTTTTTTCTACAGGAGAATATAGATTGTTTGATGCCACTACATTGTTTCAATATCCGGCATTTGAAGCCTTAAAAGACGAGGCGGTGTTTAGAAGTGCACGTATCGAATATGGGATTGTTATCTGGAATGATGGAGATATTGACGTTGCACCGGAGAAAATGTACCAGGATAGCTATGCTTACGAACCGATGTTATTGTAAGAGGAATAAAGAGGTTTTACTCAAGGTAAATTCTCTATAGTTACTATTGAAACTTTCTCTTGACAAAATATCACAGTAAAGCTATATTTTATATCATATAGAAACTGCGATGAGGAAGAGGAGTACGGATTACCCCTTAACAGAGAGAGCTGCTGTGGAAACACGCTGGAAGGCGGCTTAAAGGAAGGGATGCGGAAGGTAGCTTCTGAGCATGCGGGTTGAAATGCTTGAACCGGTTCACACAAAAAGAACGCTGGCTCATTCTTTAAGGCTTAGTAAATCCGTACGGCTGATCTCCGTTAGAGGATCAGACTTTGTTGGAAGTCGTTTGAGGCAGCGTAAGCTGTGAAAAAAAGGTGGTACCGCGTAACATACGCCCTTTGCATTTAGCAGAGGGCGTTTTATAGTGTCTGGAAAGGAGCACAAAATGAGCAAAGAATTAGCAAAAACCTATGACCCCAAGGGCATAGAAGACAGATTGTATCAGAAGTGGCTGGAAAAGAAGTATTTCCATGCGGAAGTAGATAGAAGTAAAAAACCTTTTACCATCGTGATTCCGCCGCCAAACATTACAGGTCAGCTGCATATGGGACATGCACTGGACAATACCATGCAGGATATCCTGATTCGTTTTAAGAGAATGCAGGGATACAATGCATTGTGGCAGCCAGGAACGGATCATGCAAGTATTGCGACTGAAGTTAAGATTATTGAAAAGTTAAAAGAAGAAGGCATCGACAAGCAGGATCTGGGCCGTGAGAAGTTCTTAGAGAGAGCCTGGGACTGGAAGAGAGAGTACGGCGGACGTATCATTTCTCAGTTAAAGAAGCTGGGTTCTTCCTGTGACTGGGACAGAGAGCGTTTCACCATGGATGACGGATGTAACAAGGCTGTTACGGAAGTTTTCGTAAAGATGCATGAAAAAGGATATATTTACAAGGGCTCCCGTATCATTAACTGGTGTCCGGTATGTAATACCTCTATTTCCGATGCGGAAGTAGTATATGAGGAGCAGGCAGGACATTTCTGGCATATTAAATATCCGGTTATGAATGATGACGGTACCCCAAGTGATACAGAGTTTTTGACCTTTGCAACTACCAGACCGGAAACCATGCTGGGTGATACTGCTGTGGCAATTCATCCGGAGGATGAAAGATACCAGCACCTCATCGGCAAGAGTGTTATGCTTCCGCTGATGAACAGAGTGATTCCCATCGTTACCGATACCTATGTTGACAGAGAGTTCGGTACCGGTGTTGTAAAGATCACTCCGGCGCACGACCCTAACGACTTTGAGGTAGGCAAGCGTCATGGTCTTCCTATCATTAATGTAATGAATGATGATGCTACCATCAACAAAAATGGTGGTAAGTTTGCAGGTATGGCTCGTTACGAGGCAAGAGCTGCCATCGTAAAAGAGCTGGATGAAATGGGTCTTTTGGTTAAGATTGAGGATCATGCTCACAATGTAGGTACTCATGACAGATGTAAGACCACCATCGAGCCTATGGTAAAAGAGCAGTGGTTCGTTAAGATGGACGAATTGATCAAGCCTGCAGTAGAAGCAGTAAAAACCGGTGATATCAAGCTGATCCCTGAAAGAATGGAAAAGACTTATTATAACTGGACCGATAATATCCGTGACTGGTGTATCAGCCGTCAGTTGTGGTGGGGACACAGAATCCCGGCATATTATTGTCAGGACTGTGGGGAAGTGATAGTTGCCAAGGAAGCACCGACAGTATGTCCTAAGTGTGGATGCGCTCATCTGGAGCAGGATTCGGATACACTGGATACCTGGTTCTCTTCCGCATTGTGGCCATTTGAAACCTTGGGCTGGCCGGATAAAACAGAAGATTTAGATTACTTCTATCCTACCGATGTATTGGTAACCGGATATGATATTATCTTCTTCTGGGTAATCCGTATGATCTTCTCCGGATTTGAGCAGATGGGCAAGAAGCCTTTCTCCACAGTATTGTTCCACGGCTTGGTTCGTGACAGTCAGGGACGCAAGATGTCCAAATCTCTGGGTAACGGTATCGATCCACTGGAAATCATTGAACAGTATGGTGCGGATGCACTTCGTCTGACTCTGATGACTGGTAATGCACCGGGTAATGATATGCGTTTCTATTTCGAGAGAGTAGAAAACAGCCGTAACTTTGCAAATAAGGTATGGAACGCGTCCAGATTTATTATGATGAATATGGATGGCAAGAGTGTTACCACTCCGGCAGCGGGAGATCTGGCACCGGTAGATAAGTGGATTCTTTCCAAGTTAAATACACTGGTGAAAGAAGTAACCGACAATATGGAAAGCTTCGAGCTGGGTATTGCAGTTCAGAAGGTATATGACTTTATCTGGGATGAGTTCTGCGACTGGTATATCGAAATGGTTAAGCCTCGT
>JAZUCP010000106.1:0-1644 GCA_045639165.1 Acetatifactor sp.
CCCCAGGACTGCTGCCGACAACATAACGCCTGCTGCGAAAGAAAGTACAATGTCTGAAAATTTATGAGAAACATTTTTGAAGATAAATCCTAAAAGAGAACCCACGATGGTGGAACCACCCACCCCCAGGGCAGTTAATAATACCATTTTCATAATAAAAACCTCCTGCTGATGCATCATAATTACTCTGGATTCTAAGAGAGCAAGACAATTCAAAATTCCAGAGATTGTATATAGTATAAATGATACAAGTTGCTACGTCAATCATATGTATATATGCCAAACAAGACAGAATTATGCCAAAATTACTCAAAAAGTCATAATTAATCATTTCGATTATGCAATAGTTGTGGTACAATTCAATTAGAATAAAAAAAGGAAGGTTAAAGTCATGAAACTTGTTATCATTGAACCATTGGGAGTGGAAGAAGGGAAACTGTTAACTCTGGCTAAGGAAAAACTGGGAGATAGAGTAGAAATCGTTTACTACAATACCAGAGTAACCGATACAGAAACATTGGTAGAAAGAGCAAAGGATGCAGATATTTTGGCATTTTCCAATCTGCCTTTTAAGAAGGAAGTGCTGGAAAACTGCCCGAATCTGAAATTGATCTCTGTGGCATTTACGGGTGTGGATCATGTGGCTATGGATTACTGTAAGGAAAGAGGCATTATGGTATGCAACTGTGCAGGATACTCTAATACCGCTGTTTCAGAGCTGGTATTCGGACTGGCACTGAGCCTGTATCGTTATATTCCACAGTGCAACGAAGTAATCAGACAGGGCAAGGATAAGACCGGCCTGATCGGATTGGAACTGGAAGGCAAGAAGTTCGGTGTGGTAGGTATGGGAGCTATCGGCTCAAGAACCGCTATGCTGGCGAAGGCTTTCGGCTGTGAGGTTTACGGATATAATAGAAGTCCAAAGACAATGGACGGAGTCACCATGACAGATCTGGATACCTTACTGAGCGAATGTGATATCGTATCCCTGCATGTGCCCTTAAATGACAGTACCAGAGGATTGATCAACGCAGACAAGATTGCTTTGATGAAGCCCAATGCAATTCTTATCAATACTGCAAGAGGTCCGGTAGTGGATTCCGCAGCTTTGGCAGAGGCATTAAAGGAAGGTAAGATTGCAGGCGCTGCAGCGGATGTATTTGAGATTGAGCCTCCTTTGGCAACAGATCATCCATTGCTCAACTGTCCAAATCTGATCGCAACCCCTCATGTGGCATTTGCAACCAAGGAAGCTTTGTATAAGAGAGCTATCATTGTATTCGATAATATCGTAAAATACCTGAACGGAACTCCTCAGAACATTATGTAAATGAGACATGCATTATAAAATACGAGAGGCTGACGCAAGCTTGCTTGCAGAAAGCCTATCGTATTTTATAATATACGGCGAATGCCGTACAGCGAGAAGAAGCCGGAGGCGGATTCGAGCTGGTAGAAATCAATAATGATTCGAGCTGGTAAAAATCTGCAATTGACAACCGGGGAATAAGGTGCTACAATACATTTGATACAGAGATTAGGAGACGTATCAAAATAAGAGGTATATCCTCTTATTTTGGTACGTCTTTTTGCGTTAGGGACAGAATCGGAAGATAGTTATCTGAAAACGGAAAATCTGTC
>JAZUCP010000107.1:0-2773 GCA_045639165.1 Acetatifactor sp.
TTGTGTGTGCGGATATGGGCGGAACCACCATGTACCAGTTAAACCTGAAAGGCCCCATCGGACTGGTGATCGGTAACGAAGGAGAAGGTGTAGGACGACTGGTAAAGGAAAAATGTGATATGATTGCATCCATTCCCATGAAGGGAGATATTGACTCTCTGAATGCATCTGTGGCAGCAGGTGTATTGGCTTATGAGATCGTACGCCAGCGTATGATGTAAATACATTAAAATACAAAAGAAAGTAAAAATACTCGCAGCAATATCTGATAAAGGAAAATAAATCTGCTTCAGAAATGTCTGCGGGTATTTTATTTTTTTTTAATAATTCCAAAATATCCCATCCATTGACAGTGCATCATGGGAGGAATATAATTGAACCAATGTCACATTTTATTAGGAAGAAAAAGTTATTAGGAGTAAATAATGTTATCTAAATTCAGCGTAAAAAAAGCCTATACCGTATTAGTAGGTGTGATTCTTGCAATTGTGCTCGGCATCGTATCTCTCACAAAAATGACTGCAGATTTGTTGCCCAATATCAGTCTGCCCTATGTGATCATCATGACCACTTATCCGGGAGCAAGTCCGGAAACAGTGGAGATGGTTGTTACCAAACCGGTGGAATCGGCAATGGCAACGGTAAGTAATATTGAAAGTATCAGTTCAACCTCTTCGGAGAATTATTCCATGGTGATACTGGAGTTCTCCCAGTCTACGGATATGAATAGTGCCTCTCTGGAGATCCGGGAAAGTCTGGACCAGATCAAAGGATATTGGGATGATTCCATAGGGAATCCTATCATTATGAAGCTGAATCCCGATATGCTTCCGGTTATGATCGCTGCAGTAGGTATGGAGGGGATGGATTATGCTCAGTTAAGTACCTATGTAGAGGATGTTATTGCTCCTCAGATTGAGAGTATCGAAGGCGTTGCCAGTGTATCCACCTCCGGCTTGCTGGAAGAAAGTGTTAATGTAGTAATCCGTCCTGAAAAGATTCAGGAATTAAATCAAAGTATATATGCTGCTATTGATGCACAGATGCAGGAGGCTGTGGATGAGCTGGAGGAAGGAAAGCAAAAGCTTATCGACAGTGAAAAGGAACTGGAAGATGGCAGACGAGAGATTTTAAACGGCCTGGCGGAATTGGAAAAAGGTAAAGCGGAACTGGAAAAAGGCAAGACAGAGTTAAATAATGCCAAAGAAACAACCGCGGGACAGCTTGCAGATACGAAGCATCAGCTTTTAACTGCTAAAATGCAATTGGAAAGTACAAAAGCGACTTTAAATACCAATCTGACAACTGCCAAAGCCTTGCAGGAAGCGGTCAATACCATGCAGGGTATGGTTGGTGCGAGTGTAAAGTATAATACGGCTGTGGAAAAGTAACAGGCAAGTGTATCCGGAGCTACGGTGATTGATCCTGCAGGCTTGGAGGAAGCAAAGGCAGAAATGAACGCTTTAAAGGCTTCCTTTATGGGAAATGCCTTGGTAAAGCAGCTTGCTTCTTCGGAAGAAAGAATTGACGTCGCTATCAAAAATCTGGAACAACTGGATTGGTCAGATCCGGCCAATTTTGAAACTGTTTTCCAAAGTCTTGTAATTATCGATGTGATTCTGGGAGCCCAGGTAATAGAGATGCAGAATAATGTGAATTCCATTACGGGAGGAATGGATATTGCGGCCTATGAAGCTATGGTAAACAGTTCTTTGGGACAGATCAATTCCGGACTTGCACAGGTGGATGTTGGCCTGAAGGAAGTGGAAAAAGGAGAATTAACAGCGGCTTTGGAGTTTGCAAATGCCAATATGGAGATTCTTCTTGGTGAGTATAAAATGGAAACTGCTAAGGCCCAGCTTGATTCCGCATTGGAGCAATTAGAAAGCGGTAAAACACAGTTGGAGGATGCCAAAAAGCAGATTGAGGATGGAGAAAAGCAGTTGGAAGATGCCCGAAAGGAAGCCTATGACAGTGCAGATATGATGGAAATTGTCACAGTGGATATGCTGAAAGGGCTTTTGACTGCACAGAATTTCTCCATGCCTGCCGGTTATGTTACGGAAGAGGGTGAGGACTATCTGGTGCGAGTGGGCGATAAGCCTCAGGATGTGGAGGAAATGAAAAAGCTTCCCCTTCTGAATCTTCAGATGGAGGGAGTGGATGTTATTACCCTTGAAGATGTGGCGGATGTATTTTATACAGACAATTCCGCAGATATTTATACCAATGTAAATGGCAGTATCGGATGTATGCTGACCATTCAGAAACAGACAGGATATTCCACAGGTGAAGTTTCAGATCTTCTGGGAGAACGCTTTGCAGAGCTTATGGGAGAAGAAGAGGGATTGTCCATTCTGACGCTGATGGATCAGGGAATTTATATTGATCTGGTAATGGACTCCATCATTAACAATATTTTGCTGGGAGCAGCTCTGGCAATCCTTATTCTGATTCTCTTCTTAAGAGATATCAGACCTACTTTGGTGATTGCAATATCCATCCCGGTCAGTCTGGTGACAGCCATCGTATGTATGTATTTCAGTGGCGTTACTTTAAACGTAATCTCTCTGTCCGGTCTGGCACTGGGTATCGGTATGCTGGTAGATAATTCCATTGTAGTTACCGAAAATATTTCCCGCCTGCGAGGAGAAGGATACAGCATGCGGGACGCTGCCACCTACGGCGCAAAGGAAGTAACAGGAGCTATCGTTGCATCTACCCTGACAACAGTATGTGTATTTTTACCTATCGTCAAGTCGGATCGTAGCCA
>JAZUCP010000108.1:0-1980 GCA_045639165.1 Acetatifactor sp.
TACCGTAATAGCAAACATATTCCGATTCTGAAAAGTAATACGTCCTGTATCCGCAAGTATCTCTTTCTCACTGTATGTTATGACATAAGAATTTTCTCCGGACTCCTCTGCACAATGAATCGTACAATCCCATTTATCTTCAGATCCCTGTAATGAATCATCAACATCCAGCCGGCTGCCTTTTTCCTCAAAAACCGCCCTGATAACCAGCATATATTCTGCCTGCTCCAAACGCTCTGGTTCATTCAAAAGAATTTCCGGATCAAATACCCGAACGCCCGCTCCGGTATCAAATGCCATGGCTGCCAAAATTTTCTCTTCCCCGGAAAGGGCATCCACTGTATCGCCTTCATCATAGGCGTTAAAAGCCCAGCCGATAGCTGAAAGTTCCTGTGGAAGTTCCGCATAAGCCACCTGCATCCCGCCAGGCACATCAGATTCCAGCCGGATATCCACTCCTGCCATTTTCCCATCTACTCTTCTGTCATTCATCTGGATGCAAAGCACTTTAGCTCTCTGCCCCACCGGAAGACAGGCAATCATCTCACATTCACCCTTTTCCCATACTTCCGCGTATACATTTGCCTCTTTCACCTGTTTTCCAAAGTTCACTTCGTATTTTACGATATTGCCCATTGCAGGACTTTCCTGCTCAATCATTCGTAACGTATCTTTGGATACGGCAGGATTAAAAATGGAGACAATTACAGCAATGATACAAAGCACAATCGCAAAGACACTGATCACTATGGTAGGTTTCTTCCATCTGGAAAGGTTCTTGATTCGCCCGGTAGGTTCTGCTTCTCCAAAAGCCAGTGGGGAACCGAAAAGCATCTGCCTGCCCGTTGCAAGCTGCAATAGAGAGGCGGAATAATCAGCCCGTATATTCTCTCCCAGCTTATTTACAACGGCTTCATCACAACTCATTTCCATATCCTTCACAAACAGCTTAAAAAATAGCCATACAAGAGGATTAAACCAATGAATACACAAAGCGATATACGCCACCATTTTGAAAACCGGGTCCCCTCTGCGGATATGGTGCTGTTCATGAAGTATGATATAACTATGTTCTTTCTCATCCAGATCAGATGGCAGATATATCTTAGGCTTTATCATCCCGATCACAAACGGACCGGAAATATAGTCTGTCACATAAACATTATCCCGTAAATTAAGTGCCCCAACGATATTTTCTCGCAGGCGGACATAAGACACCATTTCGCTCACAAGCATTCCCATGATCCCAAGCATCCACAAATACGTAGCAAAAGTCACCGGAAATTCTAACGGATCTGCTCTCAGTTGGAATTCTCCCGAAGGCAGTCTCTCATTGACGGTCTCACTGATCATATCTCCTACGCCCAGTATCGGTAAGGTAACCTCCGGATATTCTGTATGGACGATATCCGTTGGAATATATGCTACTGTACTGGTTACTGCCCCTTTATCATCCATATTCTCTGAGATCTGTTCCATCACCGGTGTATCAAAGATACCAAGAACAGAAACCGGGGCTGAAAGTGAAACCGGGCAAAGCAGGCGGAAGATAACCACGCTCCACAGTATATAAGAATATATCTTTGGTGCCCTTTTCAACAGCAGCCTGCAAAGCAGAACCAAACAGATGATCACACTGGCTGTCAAACTCATATTCAATATTCGTGGAAATATTTCATACCATGTCATGGCCTACCTCCTCATTCCTTCAATTACTTTTTTCAACTCCTCCACTTCCTCTTCAGACAGCTTCTTTCTGGTGCCAAACGCGGCCAGAAATGCAGGGAGTGATCCTTCAAAGGTATCATTGACAAACCGTTCACTCTGCAAAGCATAAAACTCTTCTCTGCTGATAAGAGAAGTCACAATACGGTCTTGATTTTGAAAAATTCCTTTTTCACAAAGTCGCTTCAATATGGTAAAGGTTGTGGTACGCTTCCAGTTCAGCTCCGCTTCTGCCAGCTTTACCAGTTCTCCCGG